>JBCCUW010000076.1:0-12014 GCA_039196385.1 Pseudomonadota bacterium | reverse complement strand
CGTTTGTTGCTGAACTCTACGACAACATGCCGGTAGAAAAAGAGATGTACTGGCTAGAGGAACCCACCCATCGATTTGATGGCTACAACTGGTTTGCGGACAACCCCCGGGACATGCTGGACTGGTTTGATGCATACGTTAAGTAGCGTTTTCTTAGCGGGCGAATGCGGGAAAAGCGGATCGCTTGAACTAGAAAAAGTGTTTGATTGTCTGAATCACCTCTCTCACCTCTTTTCGCGATCCGCCACTTAGGTGCACCAGCCCGGCATAGTTCACGCAGGCATTGATGAGGATGCCCAGGGCCTTGGCCGACTCGGGGCCTGTGTTGAGCGATTCGGTCAACAGTCTCGTTTGCAGCTTGAGTTCGTCCTTCCGTGTTGCGGTGATGCCGCGCTCGAGTTCAGGATCTTTGATGTTGTCAGCCACGTAAGCAAGCATCGTCAGCGCACCTGCGGGTTGCGTCACAACCAGTTTTTCCAGCGATTTGATAAAGGCGTCAATGTCGCTCGCGCCACCAGACCCCGCGATCATCTCTTCGCCGATTGGTTTGAACGCTGATTCCAGCACCGCCTGGATAAGCACAGATTTGTTTTCGAAGTGCCAGTAAACCGATGTGGGTGACACCCCAGCACGCTCGCAGATTTGCGCAATTCTGACGGCTCTGAACCCACCCTCGGCAAACAGAGAGACTGCCGCATCGAGAATGCGTTGTTTTGTGGCATCACCGCGCTTGGTCATGGGCGAATTGTAGTACGCACTACATTAGATTACCATAATGTAGTGCATACTACAGTTGTCATAATTGTCTTCACCCTCTGCATCTGGGTTGCTCAAACCGGGTGGAGTGCGTCGGTTACGATCCGTTTCATTAACGCGCATTCCCGGGCCTTAACGCCAGTGCGGGTTGAACTACGCAATGCGGAGAACAAGCCGGTGGTTGCTGACAATCCGATTCCCATCAGTACTGATTGTGCACTGGCGCCGTTACCGGACTGGCTGGCGCAGCCGGCCAAAACAACGCTGTTCAATCCCTTTACCGGGACGCATCAACACTACGTGGATGGCGTCGGCCGGTATCAGCTGGAAGCAGGAACTTATCAACTGCGTGTTTTCAAAGGCTCTGAATTTCGCGTTGTGGAACGTGAACTGAACGTTTCGGCACAGGAGAAAGAGTTCCACGTAGAATTAGAGCGTTGGTATGCACCAGATGAGCCGTGGGTGAGTGCGGATGTGCATTTGCACATAGGGAGGTTACATCCGCAGCAGGATACAAGCGTCGCTCGGTGGATGGCCGCTGAGGACCTGCAAATAGCAAATCTGCTGCAAATGGGTGCGCTGACGCATTTTGCGGCGGCACCACAATACACGTTTGCAGAAGTTGCTGATGCAGGTTCATTGCTGGTTCCTGGCCAGGAACATCCGCGCACACATCTGCTGGGTCACTCGCTGAGCCTTGGGGGCACCAGAGCGGTGGACGAACGCTCTACCTATGTCGACTACAACAAGACTTTCGCACAAGTCAGATCCGCCGGTGGTATCAGTGGTTTTGCGCATTGGGGAGCGGGTCCGGCCAAAAACGGCATTGCGCTCAACGTCCATCAGGGCAACGTGGAGATATTGGAAGTACTTGGCTTTGGCGTGCTCTATGCCGACACCTGGTACGAACTGCTTAATCTGGGTTTTCGCGTTGCTGCGGTTGCGGGGACTGATTTTCCGTGCCTGGCGGGTATCCCAGGCCGCGAGCGTACTTACCTGCGCATGCCGCAAACCCCTTCACGTGAAGGGATGGTTGAGGCGCTCCGTCGCGGACGTTCGTTTGTATCCAATGGTCCAATACTGAAGTTCACTGTGGATGGATACAGGATTGGCGATACGATTGAGTTGAGTGTGTTAGAAGATTTGCGGATACACGGTGAACTGCACTTTGATCCTGCACGAGATGCTGTGACTTTGCTCGAACTGGTATACAACGGTGAAGTGCTACGCGCATGGCAGATTAACCCGAATATCGGTTCGTTCACTTTCGACGATTCTTTTTCGCTTCCAACCACGGGTTGGGTCGCATTAAGGACAAAGGGCTCGAAAGTGAGGGAGACGATGCCAGCGCCATTTCCGGCTTGGATGGCAGCAGGGTTCTCGCATTGGATGAGCGGCGCAAGTTCCGCTGAAGTTGACGGCATAATGACTAGCGACGAACGCAGAAGAAGCTATGCGCATACGTCGCCAATCTATATTCAGTCTGCGCAGAACCCCAGGATGCCAGCTGACATTGATGGTTGGTTAGAGCGACTGGACATGCTGGAACGCATGCTGACGGAGCACGACTATCAAGGCGCACTCATATGGGATTGGCTGCCCTACAGTGACGGTGTGAGTGAAGACCATCTGCGGGCTAACGCGCCTGCGCTTCTGCAGCAGATCCGTGCAGCGCGCGAGGACTTTCTGCAGCGAGCACACGCGCCGTGAGGTCTGCACGAACCGCTGCGTTGCTGCTCTTTGGCGTATATGTGCCCAGTACGGCTGTCGTTGGCTTGCTAATGGGCTCTTTCCAAGCGCCGGGCATTGAGCGGAGTTTTTCCTACGAGTTCTTTTTGTGGTTTGTTGTCGCAGTGCAACTGCTGGTTCCAACGCTGCTTGCATTCGTATTTGCTCTGGTGCTTTTGAGGTTGTGCGCCCCTTTCCTTGTGACAGATTCGTCCGCAATCCTGTCAAAATTAATCGCTGCTGTTTTCGTGGGAGTTACCTTGCCCGCCGTGCAAGCGCTTGTTTGGGGTGGTCAGCAACTCAGTTTCGACTGGTTTGCGGTTGCAGTTTGCCCCGCACTCCTTCTGGGTTTCTTTGTGGGTGCCAGAACATCTCAATCCAGTCGCGTAAGGTCATCCCGGTAAGGCAGTTTGTCCGGCGTTTTGATGTCTGACACGACGCCAATCCTTTCGAGAACGCACAGAACGGACCAACCCAGATCCCACTGGCCGGGGTTAAGACCCATCCTGGCTGACCCGGGGAAGGCATGGTGATTGTTGTGCCAGCACTCGCCCATCGTGAGCAGTGAACACCAGGGTACGTTGTGACCCTGTACAGCAGCGTTGTCCACTTCCCAATCCCGATCGCCCTGATTGTGGGCAAAATAGCCAATCAACCAGTGGCCCACCACAATAGCGCTCACGCGAGAGCAGATGCCCCACAAAACCCAACCGATACCACCCATCGCGAAGAGCAGCACTGCCCAGGGCAGCTGTTGCCATCTCCAGGTGCGCTCCATCCATTGATACACGGAATTGCTGGCCACCTCCGTGTCATAGATGAATACGGGCGGGTGGTCCAGCTCGATACTACAGAACAGTTGGCGGTATAAATCGACATGCCACGGTGCAACCTGTGTGAAGAACGAATGACACTGGCTTTGCCGCTGCGCCCAGTCGCGAATGTCGTGTGTCCGCATCATCGTGAGAGGCCCGGCAATTCCGGCGATGGTACCCAGATGCACCAGAAAGTACTCGAGCCAGCGGGGGCAACGGAAGCTTCTGTGAATCAACAACCGATGCATGCCAAGCGAATGGCCGAAACATATATTCGCCAGGGTAAACCCGATAAATACAACAACGGCTTCAAGGCTGATGTACATGAGAGAACCGACGGTGCCCAGGATAAACATGGGGACAAGCCAAAGGACTTTGGCAATATCCAGGCGCATGAGTCCGGTGCTCGGGTCCCCGTGCTGGTGCTCGTGATCGATGCGCGGGTTTTTGTATTCTTTTTCGTTCATGCCTTGCCCTTCGAATTTGCGGAGAATCTACAAATCGGCTCAGGGCAAAACTTCCGAAATGATCATTTCGGAACGGAAAAAGCTAAAACGGCAGAAAAATCAGCAGGTTATGCGGACGCTCAAATACTGTGTTGTTTGCGATAGTCGCCTGGCGACTGCCCTGTTGCTGCCTTAAATGCGGTGTAAAAAGTCGATTGTGAGCGGAACCCAACGTCCAAACTGATGGCCAACACTGAAGTATCAGGGTCTGCAACCAGCTGGGTTTTGGCCGCTTCGATGCGGTAACCGCGGATATAGTTGGAAAAGCTCACACCTTTGTGGTGGTTCAGCAATTCCGAAAGCTGGTGACTGCTCAGTTCAACTTCTTGCGCCAGGCCCGCCAGGGTCAGATTTTCTTCTCGCCAGGGTTCGCGACCCTGCATGAATTGATCAAGCTCTGCGAGCTTTTGCATCTCGTCGATTGTGCCAAGCGTCGAATGTAAATATTTGCTGCGGGCGAGTTCAAAGAGATCGTTCACAAAGTCTGGAATGGCGAGCAAAGCGAAGGTGACCAGGATGTATGCGATGCCGATGCTTTGTGAGTAGAACAGGTAGAAGAGGGCATCTGACTGCAGAAATGCACTCAGGATGAATATGCCAGCTGCCATCAGTGTGATCACAACCGCAAAACCCATTTCAAAGGCGTGCTGCTTGCGCAGTGCACGGATCGACAAAACGATCCAGGCAAACCACAGGGCGTAACCCGAGCCGATAAACAGCACGACGTTGGTGGCGGTTTTCGCCGAAACCAGACTGGGCAACACACAGGGAATGAGACAAACCAGCAGGTAAGGACTGAACGTCGAATCGGGGGCAATGACAAAACGCCCGAAGAAGAAAAACAACGCGGGTGCAAGCATGAGTGCATAGATATAGGACCACTCCGCGGTCGGCGTGCTGACACCGGCAAAAAAAGCGGTGTGATGAAACTGTAGAAGCAGCAAGCACAGTGTTAACAAGATAACCGACGTAACGGAATACAGCGATTTGGGAAACAGATCGGAGCGCAGATAAGCGAGTACCAGCACAGGTCCGATCACGACTGAAAACCCAATGAGTGCGAAAGGCCATAGATCAACCATACTCATTTGCTTCTGGTAATTGTCATGTTTTCTCCATTCGTATGGCGGACCATAGCGCGCATGCTTGCTTAAGCGGTTTAGGTTCGTGTGTTCTGATGTAATCGACCCCAGCAAGAAAACAGTGTAACTCAGCTGCCAAACTCGCTGACTGTGTGTGTTCTGCCCGCACTCCGAGCAAGTTTTGCAAAAACGACTTCCTGGATACAGAGATCAAAAGTGGTAGTTGCCACGGTTTTTTCAGCGTGTCTAGGTTGCGTAACACTTCAAGAGAAGTGTTGGGATCTACCCCCGGAAAAAATCCCTGCAAATGTCATCTCTTGGGGTTTCAATGGACTTTCGAATCGCTTCGGCTGGATTTTCTCTATTCGTTGGGCACCGTTCTGAGGTGCGTTCCGAAGTGTTGTCTATGCTCTAAATTCTTTCGAGAATGATGGCAAGGGTCAGCGATCATAGATGGATCTTCTGAGCATGGTACTTCGAGTTCTTCTTCAACGAGCCCGGATAGCGTGTACCCCACCACAACAATAGTGCCTGCGGAAGCCATAGCCGCTAGTAGATAACCGAATCTTCTTACTCCTTTCACACCCGATGTACCTGAAGACATATTGATTGAGTTAGGCTGATGATGGACTTCATGCTCAATAAAAGAAAGTGCCAGGGTTCATAAACCACTTCATTCAGTAAATGACAGCAATGGGTCGGGTAGAGAGACTAGTTTTGTTGCAGCTGCTGCAGTAGCGGCGACGTTTGATCGTGCGATGCGATGTCTTCCAAAATGGCCTCAATTGGCAGAACGGTTTCATGAAACTGCCAACTCGCTGTAAATGGCTGCCCAACATCAGGTGAGCCGCCCGTCAGGATACCCACGATGCAATGATTGTCGCGGTCGTACACGGGAGAACCCGAGTTGCCTTTAAATGTATCGGCGACGATACCAATCTTCGGCTGTCCTCCAAAGCGCACATCATGCAAAACAAACGAATGGTTTAAGCCTTCCCCCACTTCCTTGTAACTCGCGAGAAATTCGTCGGCGAGGCGTATGCGATCAGTATCCGGCAACAACGCCAAGTCCACTTCGATGTCTTGCTTAAGCTGCGTGAACTGCGGTGCGCGTACGCGGTAAGGTAAGAACACGCTGGCATTGTCATGGATGGTCGCGCGGGTCCCGTTGGGATAGCCGACAACATAGATCGCCTCACCTCTGGACGGGTTCTGCGCCCTTACGCATTGCGGCGTGGGCGGGTGGACTGCGGTATCGTCAATCACCAACGGCTCTATCTCAAGTACTGCGTAGTCCAAAAAAGACGCATCGAAGTCTTGCGCGGCTGCGCGCTGCAGTAGTTCGGCGTGTCGCTCTGCAGCAGGCGCCGCAACGCCAATGATGTTTACTGTCTTCGGCTGCGGGAACTGCCCTTGGGGAATCTCAGCAAATTCGAACCAAATATCTAGATCAAGCGGAATCTGATCTTTGAAGCAATGCGCTGCTGTCAGTACATGCCGAGGCGACACCAACACGCCGCTGCACAAAGCACCATCTGTTTGATTTTTCAACGCCAGGGACACAACGCTAAAACTATTGCGATAGATTTCTTCGTAACTCCAGGGCGGATAATTGTCCTGGCCGCCATAGATGCTCTTCAACTGTTGTCGCACATGCGCCAGCGCTCGCACCGCGTCGCTCCGTTCCGCATTCCCCTGTTCACCTCGATCCAACGCAGACGCGTAGACCTCGGCCAAACTCTTCTCCACTTCTAAGCTTGCCTCTGCATAGGTTTGTGGGTTGCCAGCCTCAACGCCTGACTCACTCACGATTACGTTCAGGTCACTCTCGAACCTGGCGAGTGAACGGGCGACCTTTGAACTCTCAACAGGTTTGTTCAGCGCCATACGATTTGAATCAATACGAAAACTCTCAAGCTCGAGAGCAGCGCTATCGACATCCTGATCGGGTACTTTGGCTTTAACTGTGACTTCGGGACCTATGGCCGCTCTTGAAATTTGTGTACGACTCTCCAGAGGTACTGCGGGTAGATCTTTCTGCTGCGGAATAAACACGAGGCTGCCTGTGGAGCGTTCTATGATACGCCCGCGCATCTCGGTGAGGACGGTTTGCTCGGGCTCATCACCACTTCCATGGCTATCTGTGTCTGCGTCCGACACTGTAACCGTTGCGTCACGATAGCGCTCAAAGCGATCATCGCTTTCTGCGCGCACTTGTGTTCGCGCACGCAGCAACTCGTCACGCACCAGCGCACGCTCGGCTGCTTGGTTCACTTCGGAAGCTGTCATCTCGGGTTGCGCGGCTGACTCCGCGCCTCGGACTGAGCCTGAACCAAGTAGTAGCCCACAGATGCAAAAGACGATACGTGTCAGCCGTGCCATGTCGACACCTCTCAATGGTCTCAAGTTTGGCCTAAAAATTTTCCATAGTGTCGGTTATCCACTGCTCATACCGCGCGACCCTGGCGTAGACGCCAAACAAATCAGGTCTGGCACAACCCACACCCCAGCTGACAACGCCCAGTTGCGCATACTCCCCATTACCCAAAGGCGCACCCAGAAAACCACCGCTATCGCCCTGGCAAGAGTCCTTGCCACCACCGGCCAGGCCCGCGCACAGCATATTGTGGGTGATCGTAATGCCGGGAAAATGCTGCTGATAGTTGGTTTCGCATTGCGCGTTACTTTGAATGTCCAGCCACACGCGCATGAGCTCGGGTGTTGGACTACCCCCTTCGGAGGTATCGCCCCATCCTATAACCACGGCATCACCGCCTTGTGCGCCATGCGCTGCGTCATGGGCTGGTGTGGCTGGAATCGCCTTTCGCAGCCTGCGCACCTCCTCGCGGATTGGGCCACGAATCTTCAACAGCGCGATGTCATTATCTTTGGTGATGTGATTGTATTGAGGGTGAGGTTCAATCTTATCCAGGTGCATGCGAAACCCAAACGATTGACCACTTGAGCCCAGGCGGTTTGTGCCAAGGACAATGTCCACTTCTGATGGTTGAGTATTGGGCACACAGTGGGCAGCGGTGAGTACAACATCTGTATCAATCAGCGAGCCACCGCAAAACTGACCGAAGTGCTCGAAGCCCTGCCCGGCGTTCGAAGCAATGAGCGCGACTTGAAACGGGTATTTGCCGGGCGGTGCCTTATCCCCTCCAACTATTTTTGGTGTTTGATCAACGGCACTTTGTTCGACGCGTACTTTGGCGGCGTCAACGGGACGTGTTGCATCTGCGTAAGCGACGCTGACGCTGGTGAGGCAAGCCATCAAACAGACGCTTAACAAAAATAGACTGGGGCAAACCATCAAACCTCGTTTGCCTTGCATTAGCTCAAACATTACTCACTCCCTGTTGTTGTAATCAGTTTCGATCAACCTTGCTTATCCATACGGGTGAATCGAGTTGGTTAGCGCGATAAAACTCGTTGAGTCGCTGTCGCGCTTGGCCCGTGCGCAATCCGTACATTCGCGCCGCGTTACCCCCCAGGAATTCTGTCATTATGTTGTATCCGGTTTCGGCTTCAATTTGTTGAATCAGGTTTCGAAAGCCGCTCAAGTAGCGTTTGGACTGTGCTTCTGCAACCAGCATTTTCCAATCGGATCCATAGTTCAGCCGCGGAATCAGTGCACCCTGCTGAAAGCGATAGATGCTCAGCAATGTAGATTTCAACGTCTCTGGCGCGTCCTCCAGATTGGCAAAGTAGCTGGCGTCGGCAAAACGGTGGTTAGATCCGCCTGCCAGGAAGGCCATGTAGTGCTCAAGACTGAGTGAGTCTCCCGAGCCTGTGCCACCAAAGTGGCCTAAGCTGATGTTTAGATCCGGGAACTCGGTAACCAGTTGCTCAAAGAAAGATGCGCCCATAAGCGCCAGATAGTCTCGGTGTGCCGCGTTCGATGGACTTGAATGCGCCATCACCGCAACACCTTTGTCTTGGCAGTAGTTGTACAATTGCCGCAGTGCGTCATCCAACATGGCGCCAAACTGTGGGTTTGAGGCCGGTCCCGGCAGGCCTTTGTCGCGCCATATGTCGAGCTGAGCGTTACCATACGGCGCAAAACCCATTGGTGGATATAACTTGACGCCCAGCGCACCCTTTTCTTCCACTGCAGTGCGCACAAGCGCGAGCGGATCAAACCGCGCAGCGCTACTCCCTGAATTAGCGATGATCTGGCGAAACGGGCAAAAGGGTACCAGCATGTGCGCCCGCCCCGCCGTCACAATGGCCAGCTCACCCATCAGGTCCACCTGATCTGGCAGGGAGGAGGGGGTGCCAACGCCGGCGCTCAGCCACCAGTCGTAGTCCACCAACGCCGCCGCGATAAGATCGACCGGCGTGGTCGCATCATTGTTGTAGATCGCAAGATAGTTATAAGCACTAGTGATCCGGTACTGGAACATCTCGACAATAAAGGCGATTCCTGAGGTCAGACTCTTTCTGCGAATGCCGAAGGGTTCGTCCTCATCAAACGCTTGGGTGTAGGCCTCGTATGAATCTGGTAGCTGATAGATTCCCCGTAGTGCTTCACCTGTATTTGAGAGCGTTGTGCGATCGCGCATTCGTGCCCTGGGTATGCCTACCCGCGCCAACTCCTGTTCTGCTGCGGTGCGCAGCTCTGCCACCGATTGCGAGTATATGGCTTGGCGCATGCCAGCCAGGCTGTTAGTCATTTCACTGTCGGCGCAGCTCCGCAGCATGCGCAGTTTTTCCAGTTCCTTCTCAACGGTGGGAGCCGCGCGCCAGCCAATAAACTCCAGCAATCCGCCGAACACTTCTGCAATCTCTTGAAACCCGTGGTCACGAGCCACGACTTTGCTGATGAAATTTTTAACTGGGAGATCGGTGGCGTTGAAGATATGCGTGTGGGTGTCGATCACCAGCGTCGCATCTGGCTTCATCAGCTCGCTGGCAAAACACAAAGATGGAACGTCTTTAACACAACCCCCAATGGGTCCCAAAACCCCTGTGGTTGCGGCGAATCGAACAAAGTCGCGTCGTTTCATTGCCCCCCCAATTCACAAAGAACCAATGCAGCTTATTTACTGGCATTCAAGCAAACTATTGGCGCTAACTCAGTGCTCAATATGCTACTGGTATGACCAGTGTTTTTCTCTCACCTTTCAGGACACACTTTGCTCCACAGTTGTGCCCTGGTGATACACGATTTGCCATCCATCCTCAGTGCTGCGCCAGAGCGTTGCTCGGCGCGTGACCCGTTGCCTGTTTTGAATCAGCGTGTAAGTCACTAGGTAGTGATCCGGCGCAATTTCCGCACAATGAAAATCAGAGGCTTCCCAGACATCTTCGTGCGGTTCCGCGTATCGCTCGACCAACGTGGTGATCACGTATTCGCGACTGTAACGACGACCGGAGGCGCCCACTTCCCAGAACTCCGGTGCGGTCATTTTTTCAAACACTTCGCGTGACGCACCAATATCTGCGTGGTGAAAAATCGGTTCGCGGCTGCGCAGTTCTTCAAGAATCGGAAGCAGGTGCGGTGCTGTAACTAGATCGGGTTCCATGGCCTCGACTGTTGCAGTTTGTCTCGGCTTTATTCTACCGGTGATCCGCCGCGAACGAATGCATGAATTGTGACAAGGTGCCCGAACCACCGGGCAAATTGTGGGCGCTGCACGCCACCGGGTGTCATCCTTTTGTTATAAATACCTGCATTAATCTTCTGGAAAGCACTTTGTTGTATAAAGGATTTGCAACGTTGCCCAACCTCATTCTGAGCAAAGTCACACGCGTCAATTTCATGGCGCTGCGCTGGCTGCTGACTCTTCTGCTTGTGGTGCCGGTGTCTGGCATCGCGCAGATCCATCCCGATGTGCCCACAGGGCCGTTGCAGGTCCGTAACCTCAGCCCCATCGTGCAGCTTTACGGCCTGCCGCGCATGACAGGTGCGCGTATCGTCGACCGCCTGCATACCACCTTCAATATTGAGGCGGCCAATAACTTTCAGAGTGAAGCGCGGGACAATACGTTCGCGTTCTTTGACGGTGAAACCTATGTGGCCAGCTACCGTGTGCGGGGCCGGATGCCGGATCTGCTCACAGAACGATGGGCACCGGCGGCCGCGATGGAATGGGGTTTTGAAGTGCCTTACGTGGCGCATACGGGTGGTGGTCTGGACGGCCTGGTTGATGAATTTCACGAGCTATTCGGCCTGCCGGATGGTGAGCGTTCGCTGGCCAGACGCGGCAGGTTGGACTACCTGGTGCAATCCGATGGCGTGGTTTACGCGGACTTTGATGACAGCCAACGAGTTTTAGGGGACGTGCGTGGCTTTGCTGCATACCAGGTATTCAGCAAGCCACGCAGCGCTTTTATCATACGTTCCCAACTGAAGCTGCCCACCGGCAGCGTCCGGCGCTTGTCGGGTTCCAAAGGCTGGGATGTTTCTGTCTGGGGGGAATATGAGCGCGTTTTTGCACTGGAAAAACGGTCGCTGCGCCTGAGTCTTGGGGCTGGTTTCAGCTACCTCGGTGAAGGTGAGTTGATACCGGATGCGCAGGAGCACTGGGTGGGGATTGGTCATGTTGGCCTGCAATACGCGTTGTCCAACTGGGTGGAACTGCATGCGCAGTTGGATGCGCACAGCGAAATTCTGGATACCGGTAATCCGTTGGTTGCCAATGGCGGCGTGCTGGGCACGCTGGGTGGTCGCGTTAAGGTCACGCCCAAGATGTGGGTGGACCTGGCGATCATTGAAGACCTCGAAGCGAAAAGCGCCTCGGATGTGGTGTTCCAGGTTCTGCTCGGCGCGCGCTTCTAGTTCAAGCCTGACGCGCCTGACCGCGGACTGACTAATCTAAAGGGGACAGCAGAAAGTGGCCGTGTGCAGCAGCCACCGGTTTGCTGCGTTCGTCCTGCCACAGTTCGGTCCGTACGTTGGCCACCCGCCGCCCCTGGCGCGTGACGATAGCCCGTCCATAAGTTTGTTGGGCTCGGGCGGAGCGCAGATAGTCAAAGGATATGTCCACCGTTTTCGGCAGCCGTTCACAGGACGTGTCGTACAGCAGCTGCAGCACGGCAGTCATTTCCAGCAGCGCACCAATAGCGCCGCCATGTATAGCCGGCAGGTTGATATTACCCACCAGTTGGTCCTGAAAGGG
>JBCCUW010000075.1:0-12030 GCA_039196385.1 Pseudomonadota bacterium | reverse complement strand
CGCGCGCTTTACGCCCAGTAATTCCGATTAACGTTCGTACCCTCCGTATTACCGCGGCTGCTGGCACGGAGTTAGCCGGTACTTCTTCTGCAGTTAACGTCAGGACAACGGGGTATTAACCCGTCGCTTTTCTTCACTGCTGAAAGTGCTTTACAACCCTAAGGCCTTCTTCACACACGCGGCATGGCTGGGTCAGGCTTTCGCCCATTGCCCAAGATTCCCCACTGCTGCCTCCCGTAGGAGTCTGGACCGTGTCTCAGTTCCAGTGTGGCTGATCGTCCTCTCAGACCAGCTATAGATCGTAGCCTTGGTGAGCCTTTACCTCACCAACAAGCTAATCCAACGCAGGCTCCTCTAATAGCGTGAGGGCCGAAGCTCCCCCACTTTCCTCTAATCCTCCGAAGATTCAAAGAGCGTATGCGGTATTAGCTCGAGTTTCCCCGAGTTGTCCCCCACTACTAGGTAGATTCCTACGCGTTACTCACCCGTCCGCCACTGTACTCACACCCGAAGGTGCTTTCTCGTTCGACTTGCATGTGTTAGGCCTGCCGCCAACGTTCAATCTGAGCCATGATCAAACTCTTCAGTTTAGTTTCACTGACGCACATAAAAGTACGTAGCAAATATGAAGTGTGTCGGTTTTATGATCCGACAAAATCATTACTCTTAAACGAATTACGTGTTCCCACACGAATGGCTTGTCGTACTAGTTGTTCAACTGGTTTTGATCTGGACATTTTTTGCTGCCTGAGTCCCTCATCGCTGCAATGGATGCGAACGCAGACAAAACGCCAGAACCGGTTGGTTCTAGTACTCACTTTTTATTGTTAAAGAGCAGCCCTGGGGTCAGTGCCCCGTGGCAAGGGAGGCGTATTATACGTGCGAAGGTCGACTGTGCAAGAGAATATGAAATTATTTTTAACTTTTCTTTCTGAAGCCGATTTTACCCCGCCGGACGGCGCTTCCAGTTCAGCCCAAGCCAGCTGTCAGGGCCTGATCAGGCAGCCTTGATCAGCAGGTGATAGACCTTTTTGCCGCGGCGCAGAATATGGAAGCGGCCAAATAGTGCATCTGCAAAGTCCAGTGTACAGCCGGCATCTTCAACCACCTTGCCATCCAGGCGCACGCCACCACCCTGCACCAACTTGCGGGCTTCACCCGTTGATTTGGCCACCCCGGCCTGCACCATCGCGGAGAGCAGGCCTTCATCGCCGGCGACCGTGGTACTTTCCAAACCATCCTGTTGAAGCTGTTCAAGGTCTTCAGCCTGCAGGCCACGGACATCGCCGCCAAACAGACAAGCACTGATGCGCTGCGCTGAAGCAACAGCATCCGCCCCGTGCACCAGCTCTGTCACGAGTTCGGCCAGGCGCTTCTGCGCCAGGCGCTGTTCCGGGCGTTCCGCGGTTGCCTGCGCCAGTTCCGCAACCTCTTCCTGGCCCAGGAACGTGAACAGCTTCAGATAGTTATCCGTGTCCGCATCAGCACTGTTCAGCCAGAACTGATAGAACGTATAAGGTGAGGTTTTTGCCGCATCCAACCAGATGGTACCGCCGGCCGTTTTACCAAACTTGGTGCCATCCGCCTTAGTGACCAGGGGCAGCGTCACCGCATACACTTCGCGGCTGAGATGACGTCGCACAAGGTCAACGCCGGAGACAATATTGCCCCACTGGTCCTGCCCTCCAATCTGCAGGGTGCAATCGTGTTGGCGCGCCAGCTCCAGATAGTCCATGCCCTGCAACAGCATGTAGCTGAACTCGGTGTAGGAAATGCCCTGGTCAGCCCTTTCCAGCCGATTGCGCACAGAGTCTCTTTGGATCATGGCATTCACCGAAAAGTGTTTGCCGATATCCCGCAGGAAAGACACCACATCCATTTTGGCGGTCCAATCCAGATTGTTGCAGATAATCGCAGCATTACTGCCCTCAAAATGCAGGAACGGCAATACCTGTTTGCGCAGCGACTCCACCCAGCCGGCAACCACTTCAGCGCTGTTCAGACTCCGCTCGTCATCCTTGAAAGAGGGATCGCCAATCAGACCCGTCGCCCCACCCAGCAAGAGAATTGGCCGATGCCCAAACTGCTGGAAGCGGCGCAGCGTCAATAAAGGCACCAGAGAACCGATGTGCAGGCTATCGGCGGTAGGATCAAAACCACAGTAGAGTGTGCGTGGGCCCGAATTCAGGTGCGCCGCCAGATTTTCCGGGTGCGAGCTTTGCACCATCAAGCCGCGCCAGGAGAGTTCAGCAATCAGGTCATCATGCGTTGTGCTGGCCATGGCGGGTTCTACACAGGTTGCTAAATTAGGATGCCGCACCTTATCAAAACACGAAATCTGCGCAACCAGAGAGAGATTCGAGAAGAAATTTGCGGTTCTAAACCTTTAAATGGGCGCCTAATTGTGGTTACACTCGCACTTTCTTCAAACAATCGGGCGTAAGCCACGGTTTTAGAAGTCTTTTTCTGCGAACATCTGGGAATATAGGATCTGCAACGCATAGTGGAGCGACGGGTCGGGAACAACTCTCTGACCAACATCTGACAACTCAGACAGCTCCAGGTACTTGTTTGTCATCAGTCACAAGCAAGTCGCAAGAAGTGCGGCAGCAACAGTCCCCGATGATCGGCAGATAGCGAAGGGATGGGTAGGACAAAAACATGGTCACGACGGTGTCAACAGGATGACATGCGCGTCGCCGACCGGCAAAAATTGGACTAGGTTTAATTAAGCTAGCGTAGAAAGGACGGTACCTGAGCGTTGCAATTTCCACGTTCACATCTGGCACTGATTGGGCTTCTGAGTTTCGGACTCTGTTCGTTCGTGATCGCAAAATTTAATACCGATCCGACCGAAGATCGTTTCTCCAACGAAACGGTCCTGATGGAAATCCCCGAAGCAGACGACGCCCAGATCGAAGCAATCCAGCAGTTGGGCGGCACGGCAGCTGCGCCTGAATCCATTATTCCTGCTGAGGCAGAAGCCGTGGCACCGCGCCCGGAAGACAGCTGGCGCACGGTCAGCACCGAGGTTAAACCCGGCGATAGTCTGGCCGTCATCTTCAAGAGGCATGGCCTGCCGCCTCGTGAAGTGTACCTGATCAGCCAGAGTGAGCAGTTCGGCCCGCGCCTGAAGAGTATTTTCCCCGGCCATGAAATGCAGCTGAAGATCAACGAGAGTAACCAGCTGATGGCCCTGACCTACTCCACCGGACCCCTGGATACGCTGGAATATCTGCGCCAGGGTGACGCATTTGTCTCCCAGCAGATCACTGCAGAACCCGATCGAGTAACAGCATACAAGCACGGGACCATCGACCACAGTTTGTTTGTTGCCAGCCAACGCGCCGGACTCTCTGACAGCCTCACGATGCGGCTTGCCCAGATATTCCAGTGGGACGTCGATTTTGTGCTGGACATCCGCCCTGGAGATTCGTTTTACGTGGTTTTCGAAGACCTGTACCTGGATAACGAGTTTATCGGGCACGGCGACATCCTGGCGGCAGAGTTCATTAACCAGGGTGAAGCCTATCGCGCTGTGCAATACATCAATGACGATGGCACCGCAGACTATTATGCGCCCGACGGGCAGAGCATGCGCAAAGCTTTTCTGCGGGCTCCGGTCGAATTCTCCCGCATCAGTTCCAACTTCAACCTGCGTCGTGTCCATCCACTGTGGAAGACTGTACGTCCCCATCGCGGAATCGACTATGCGGCGCCAGCCGGCACACCGATTCTGGCTGCGGGTGACGGTAAAGTCACCCAGGCATCCCGTACCCAGGCGAACGGCAACTTCGTCGTCATCCAACACGGCGAGCAGTTCGTCACCAAATACCTGCATCTGTCGAAGTTTGGCCGCGGTATCAAGCGTGGCGCTAAGGTTTCTCAGGGTCAGGTGATTGGCCTGGTGGGCGCCACCGGATGGGCCACGGCCCCGCATCTGCATTACGAGTTTCTCGTCAACGGCGTGCACAAAAACCCCCGCACGGTCTCGTTGCCAGATGCACAACCGGTTGCGCAGAACGAAATGCAACGATTTCGCGCCCACGCTGTGGAATATTCCAATCTGCTGGATAACTACAAAAACCAGATTTCCGTAGCCCTGGCGCGCTGATCGAGGCCAGGCCCCGTTGATCTATATCGGCTGTATCAGTGGCACCAGCGTCGATGCGCTGGATATCGCCGCCGTAGAGATACATGACAACGGCGAGATGCACATACTCGCCAGCTCAGCCCCAAGCCTGCCAACTAAACTGCGCAATACCCTGCTGACGCTGGGCCAGCCAGATCAAATCCACGACGTAGAACAGGTTGCTGCCGCTGATGCCACCCTGGGAGATTTCACCGGGGAGCAAATATGCGCCTTCATGAAGGTACATGGGCTCAACGGCGAAGACTCACCCGTGGCCGGTATCGGCGCCCACGGGCAGACAATCCGTCATCGGCCCGGCGCATTTACTGTACAGATTGGCGATCCTAACCGTATTGCCGAAACCACCGGCGTCACCACAGTGGCCGATTTTCGCCGTCGTGACATGGCTGCGGGGGGACAGGGCGCCCCACTGGTCCCACCATTTCACCAGGCGCTGTTCCAACCTCGGGTCAGCGCACCGACTGCCATATTAAACATCGGTGGCATCAGCAACCTGACTTTGTTGGCCCCAGCAGATGCCGCGCCCACGGGCTTTGATACCGGTCCCGGCAACGGCTTGCTGGACAGCTGGTGCCAGCAACACCAGAACCAGCCTTATGATCAAGGCGGGCAGTGGGCCGCCAGCGGCAACATAGATGACAAATTGCTGAATAGACTGCTGGCCGACCCCTACTTCAATCAACCACCCCCCAAGAGCACCGGACGCGAATATTTCAATCTGTCGTGGCTGTTACCGGCACTGGAAAATCAGAACGCTGCCAACGTACAAGCCACCCTGTGCGAGTTGACGGCGCGTTCAATCACCGCCGCATTAACGGCATGGGCACCAGACACCCAGCAACTGGTCGTTTGCGGCGGAGGTCGGCTGAATCAGTTTCTCATGCAAAGACTGCAGCACAATTTCAACGAGCAGGTGGTGTCCTGTGAGTCGATGGGCATAGACGGGGATTCACTGGAAGCGGCCGCTTTTGCGTGGCTTGCGTACCGCACGCTCACAGGACAGTCGGGAAACGAGCCCGCCGTCAGCGGTGCTGAGGGATATCGTATTCTGGGTGGTGTCTATTACGCCTGAACCTACGTCTAAAGGTACGCTTAAACACGGAGGCCTGAATGGGTCTGCGCGACGCGGGGACTAGATCGAAAAAGAGTTACCGCAGCCGCAGGTGGCTGATGCATTAGGGTTGGCAACGACAAACTGTGAGCCGTTGAGATCTTCAACATAGTCCACTTCTGAGCCTTCCAGATAGGGGTAACTCATGGCATCAATGACCATACTCACCCCATCGTTGTCGACAACTGCGTCATCCTCAGCCACATCTTCGTCGAAGGTAAAGCCGTAGGAAAAACCATTACAACCGCCGCCGGTGATGAACACACGCAGGTGCAGATTGTCGTCACCTTCAGCACTCAACAGCGCTTTAACCTTGGCGGCTGCGTTATCAGAAAACGATATATTGGTCTGCATGGTTAATAACTTTGGTTGAACAACACCAGATCACGAATTATGGCGACCCGCCAATCATCCGGTCAAGTCCGCGAAACTCAGGTTTACCCGAATGGACTATTCAGCCTCAGCGGAATCAACGTTGAGCTGATGCACATTCTTGCTGTCGCCGACGTTCTGCTCGTGGAGCAACTGGCCGTCCACCACTGCACCAAGCTGCATTTCAATAAGTTTGTAATACAGATTTCCGTGAACGCGGGCCTGAGGCGCCAACTCAACTTTGTTGCTGGCGTACACGTCTCCTTCGATCAGGCCATTAATGATGATATTCGGCACCCGGACTTCACCGTTGACGCACCCTTCGTCACCAATCACCACGGTGGCTTTTTCGTTGTCAGCCAGCACATTGCCGGTAACCTTGCCGCTGACAAACAGCTGGTCGGCGAACCTGATGTCGCCAATCACCTCTGTATGGGCAGCAATTAAGGTAACACCCTTGTCAATTTTAGTTTTGCGCGCCACGTCTGTACCTCTTTGTGTTGCTCAGCCGCTACCATTGCGGCCAGGGAAACGATTCCTGAATTGCATCCTTGCCATTCTGCTGCGCGGTGATCATCACCCGCCCGGGTAGAAAGCCTTCTGGTAAGGTTAGTTCACCAGACAGATCCTGGAAATAGCGGAACTTGAACTTAAGAGGATACGACTCAACGTCGCTGACTTCTGTGAGGGACAGCACTACCTCTGGATCGCCCTCTGACGTTCCACTGTCTGCTTCGTGATGCCCAATGATATCGAGCCGCACTTGACCTGATATGTACGTGCGCCGCTGCGCAACCTGCGTCAGCAGCAGCTCAAAACCGAAAATTTGCGGGTCCCGTCGATTCGTCAGCTCAAGTTCCGTCACCTGCAGCCCTTTCACCAGGCTGCCAGGCGCCATGAGGCTCTTATAAAACGTCAGTTCCTCATTCAACCGCTGCATTTGTTCGCGCATTTTCGTCAGATCGACGCGCAAGGCTTGCGCGGCGGTACGCTGTACATCCGCAGCCAGCCGCGCGTCAATCAAATCACTTTGCAGATCATCCATCTGCAGCTGCATCTGTTCCAGCTGGTCCGGCTGTCCGGTCCCCAGGCGCTTAGCCAGTCGCTCGTTCTGGCCCACCGCATAACCCAGCACAACACTGAGCACGCCAATCAAGGCCACAGCGCTGATCACGAGCGGACGCTGCCAGGGCTGGTTCTGAACCACTTTCAACTGTGGCGCAGTAAGCTTGGATCTGGAAATTGAAATGACAGAGTCCTATGGAGGGATTCGGCACGCCAAAGACAGTATACTGAATGCATTCTAAGCTTTAGTTAAGCACACTGAAACTAAAACCCCCCATCTCACTGGAAGTTTTCCGTCGCCGTCTGGCCGACGTGGATGCACTACCGCAGCTGGCTCTACTGGGGGTTTTTACTGGTCTGTTGACCGCCGCGGTAATTCTCACTTTCCGCGTGGTAATCGATTCCAGTCTGAGCCTGTTGCCTGGCGGCAACGTGGAGAACTTTGAAGGCTTAAGCGTCATGCAACGCGTCCTACTGGTGCTCGGCGGCGCCGCGCTGCTCGGGGTGCTGATGAATCGTTACACACCCTCCGCAAGGCGGGTCGGCGTTGTTCACGTTATGGAAAGACTGAGCCTGCACCAGGGGCGGCTGCCGCTGCGCAACGCTGTCATCCAGTTTGTCGGCGGTGCAATTGCCCTGGCGACCGGCCAGTCCGGCGGTCGCGAGGGGCCTGCCATTCATCTGGGCGCTACCACCGCCAGCCTGATGGGACAACAGTTCCAGCTGCCCAACAACAGTTTGCGCACCCTGGTAGCCTGTGGCACGGCTGCCGCGATCGGCTGCAGTTTTAACACGCCGATCGCCGGTGTCATTTTTGCCATGGAAGTGGTGATGATGGAATACACCATCGCCAGCTTCATTCCGGTCATTGTGGCGTCGGTTACCTCCACCCTGGTGACTCAGTACTTCTTCGGCAACGAACCTGCCTTCAACGTTGCCCCTTCGCACATGCATTCACTGTTCGAAGTGTTTTATCTGATTATTGGCGGCATTCTGATCGGCGGCATCGCTGCAGCTTACATTCAGTTGATTCAGGCGTTCGCCCGCCTGGCAACCTGGCCGTTCTGGTTGCGCATCCTGCTGGCCGGCGCCATTACGGCTGCAACCGCGGTGATGCTGCCTCAGGTCATGGGCGTGGGTTACGACACAGTCAACGAAATCATGGTTGCGCAAGTGTCCATCGGCGTGATGTTTGCCCTGGTCATCGCCAAGGCGCTGACCAGCGCGGCTGCAGTGGGTATGGGGATGCCCGTCGGACTGATTGGTCCCAGCCTGCTGTTGGGCGCTGCCGTGGGCGGGATCTTCGGCAACAGTCTGGTGTATTGGCAGGGTGCTGAAATTTCCGTGGCGTTTTATGTGATGCTGGGCATGTGCGCGATGATGGGTGCCGTCCTGCAGGCACCACTGGCCGCATTGATGGCGGTGCTCGAGATGACCGCGAATACCGCACTGATGTTGCCCGCCATGGTTATCATTGTTGTTGCGGCACTCGTCAGCAGTCAGCTGTTCAAGCAACGCTCGGTATTTATCACCACCCTAAATACCCTGGGCCTGCAGTATCCGCCCAATCCGGTCAGCCTGCATCTCCAGCGGGCTGGGGTAACCGCCATCATGGATCGATCGTTTCTACGCCTGAACCCCGTCATATCTCTCGAAGACGCCCAGGAAGCCTTGCGCCAGCAAACCAACTGGATCCTGGTTAACGACGAAGACGCGAATGGCGTGCGCGCACTCCTGAACCCAAGTGACCTGGCGGCTTTTATCGATGAGCGTGAGCAAATCGAAGAGGAGATTAATCTACTGCAACTGCCTGGCCAGCGCATGGACGTCACTACCATCAGCAACCGCGCCACGGTCATGCAAGTACAACAGGCACTCAACAAAACTCAGGTTGAGGCATGTTGCATCACACGCACTACGGCACCCATGATCGCCCCGGTTGTCGGTATCGTCACTCAGGTCCATATCGACAACTACCGCAACCTGACTGAGTGAGGGCTGGTCTCTCTGACGGATAAAGCATGACCCATTCGCCTGGCGACAAAAAACCACCTGGGACTTTTTACCCTGCAACCCGTCAGCTATGATCGTCGACCTTTGCAAGTACCAACACAGGCAGGCATAAGCCGTGGACAGATCAGGTTCAAGTAAGCTCATCAATCGGGCCCAGCAGAGTATTCCCGGGGGTGTCAATTCGCCGGTTCGAGCCTTTAAGGGTGTCGGCGGCGACCCGGTTTTTTTCGACCAGGGTGAAGGTGCATACCTGCAGGATGTTGATGGCAACCGGTACGTCGACTACGTAGCGTCCTGGGGGCCGATGATACTCGGCCACGCGCATCAGCCTACAGTAGACGCGGTTGTCGCCCAGGCGCAGCGCGCGCTGGGTTTCGGCGCCCCGACCGAGGGGGAGATCGACCTGGCTGAAAAGGTCATCGAACTGGTGCCTGGTATTGAGAAAGTACGTATGGTCAATTCCGGTACCGAAGCCACCATGTCAGCCATCCGCCTGGCGCGCGGCTACACCGGGCGCGATCTTATCGTGAAGTTTGCCGGCTGTTATCATGGCCATTCTGATGCGTTGCTGGTCAAAGCCGGCAGCGGCGTACTGACCCTGGGCATCCCCAATTCCCCTGGCGTACCGCAGGCCGTAGCTGAACACACACTGACAGTGCCGTACAACGATATTGATGCGGTGCGCGCCGTGTTCGCCGAATACCCCGAACAGATCGCCTGTGTGATTCTTGAGCCGGTGGCGGGCAATATGGGTTGCATCCCACCTGTCCCCGGTTTTCTGGAAGGACTGCGCGAATTGACCGAGGCGGCTGGCACGATTTTGATTTTCGACGAAGTCATGACGGGCTTCAGAGTCAGCCGTGGCGGTGCGCAGGAGTTGTACAACATCCGCCCGGACCTCACCACCCTGGGTAAAATTGTTGGCGGCGGTTTACCCGTAGGCGCGTTCGGCGGACGCACGGACATCATGGCGCACATTGCACCCGAAGGGCCCGTTTATCAGGCAGGAACCTTGTCCGGCAACCCACTGGCGGTCGCCGCAGGTACCACGATGCTGAACCACCTGACACCAGACGTATATCAGCAGATCAGCCAGGCGACTGAACAGCTGGCCGCTGGCCTGGCCACAGCGGCAGCGGCGCACGGCCATCAAGTGGCAACCAACCACGTGTGCGGCATGTTCGGATTGTTCTTCGACGTGGACACGGCAACCCACTTTGACCACGTGGCCAATTCCAATGTCGACAAATTCAACCGCTTCTTTCATGCCATGCTGAACGAGGGAATTTATCTGGCACCATCCGCGTTTGAAACCGGATTTGTCTCTGTCAGTCATACGCCCGACATCATCGATCAAACGCTGGCAGCCGCCTCACGCGCGTTCGCCCAAATCTGAAACCGCACAAACAGGACCCCTTATGTACGACGTTTTTGGCCTGGGCAACGCCCTGGTAGATACCGAAGTTGCAGTAAACGACCGTTTTCTGCAGACCCAGCAAATCGCCAAAGGGTTGATGACGCTGGTGGATTCGGAGCGCATGGCGGAATTGACCCACGAGCTTGCTGATCAACCCATGCAGCGCTTCAGCGGAGGCTCCGGCGCCAACACAATTTTTTCGGTACAGGGCTTCGGATTGCGCGCGGGGTATACCTGCAAAGTCGCCCAGGATGCTGTTGGTGACTTTTTTATCAACGAACTGAGCGCTGCCGGTATCGATGTGAACGCGAACGCTCAGACTGATGAAGGCCGTTCTGGACAGTGCCTGATCATGGTCACAGACGATGCAGAACGCACTATGAATACCGATCTGGGTATTTCTGTACAGCTGAGCAGTCTGGACGTGCCCGATCAGGCCCTGCGTCAGTCGACGTACTGTTATGTGGAAGGCTACCTGAGCGCATCAGAGCCCAGCGCTGCTGCAGCCATACACTGTCGGGAGGTTGCTGAACAGGCCGGTGTCAAAGTGTCCTTGTCCTTGTCAGATCCTTCCATGGTGGAACTCTTCCGAGATGCGCTGAGCACGATGCTGGGAAACGGTGTTGACCAGGTATTCTGCAACGAGGAAGAAGCCTTGGCCTGGGCAAAGACGGATCGGCTGGATATCGCGATGAGCGAACTGCGCGATATTGCCCCGGAGGTTTACATTACGCTCGGCGCACAAGGTTCTGTGGCAGTCACAAATCACACCCAGCACCAGGCGCCCGGACTGAGCGTAAAAGCAGTGGATACTACCGGTGCCGGTGACATCTACGCCGGTGCGGTACTGGCCGCGCGCCTGCAGGGGGCAGAGCCGCTGCAGGCTGCCAAATTCGCTAACTACTGTGCAGGCCATATTGTCACGCTGCATGGTGCCCGGCTGAAGTCGATTGCCGAATACCAGAAACTGCAGACTGGCTACACTGGATGATGCCGTCAGGGTAGGTGCATGGGCAGTTGGCGCCGGATCGAAAATTCGCGCAGATCGGTGTCACAACCATACGCGATCACCTCCACACCGCCCGCCGCGGCTGCAGCTACCGCCGCGGCGTAAGCAGGATCAATTTCACTGGCAATCCGCACCTGCTCAACGCCGCAATGCTGAGCGCAGAACAACAATACAGCCCGGTCTCCCGCAGCGACACGCCGTTGCAACGCCTGTACGTGTTTCAGCGCCCGGCTACTGACCGCATCCGGGAAGGCGCCGATTCCCCCGGCCTGCAGCAGCGTCACACTCTTTACCTCTATATAGACGTCTGTCGGCTCTTGAGCAGATGCCGCTGGGAGCTGCACAAAATAATCGAACCGCCCGTCACCCTCGGGAATCTTCACCTCAGCTTTGACGTTGGCGGCGCCACACAGAGTAGTGATTGCGCCAGCAGCCAAAGCCTCACCCACCAGTGCATTGGCACGCCCGGTATTGACCGAAACATAACCTTGCGGTGCCTCCACCAGTTCCCACGTATGCCTGTACTTGCGCTTCGGATTATCCGATTCGGACAACCACACCGGCCAACCTGGTTCTGCACAACCTGTCATGGCGCCGGTATTGGGACAGTGCGCGGTAATGTGCTCACCGCTGTCGAGGGCGACATCGGCCAGGAAACGCTTATAACGCCGTAGCAGCGTGCCACGCACTAATTCGGGCAGCTTCAATTTCCCCCCCTGGAATGTCCCCCCAAGGATCGTACCCCCCAGGATTGCAGCGCCTGCTGAATACGCGTTAAACCCAGTTGGATAGAGTCTTCGACCGTGTGTATGGAAAACCGCACATAACGTCGGCTGTTCTGCTCACCAAAGTCTTCCCCCGGGGGTGATCACGGGGTTGTGGTGGGGAGG
>JBCCUW010000074.1:0-12289 GCA_039196385.1 Pseudomonadota bacterium | reverse complement strand
TTTCTCTTCTCCTTCTCAAATGACAAAAACGACTGGAAACGTTTCCTAAACAAGCGGCAACCGTCTAGACAAACGTATAAAAGCGGGTACTATTGTATAGGTATTGTATCTGGACAGCCCTGCCGTGACTCAGAACAACCAGCAAGACCTGTACCGCATCGGTACAGTGGCATCCCTCACTGGAATTTCCGTGGAGCGCTTACGCGCCTGGGAACGGCGCTACGCTCTGGCGCCAGCGCAAAAGTCTGGCAAAACCCGCTTCTACAGCAAAACCCAGCTCCATCAATTAAAGCTGATCAAACACCTGACTGACGCCGGGCACGCCATTTCAAGTCTGGCCGAGCTATCCATAGAACAGTTGCAAAACAGGCTGGAAGAACAGAATGCCCAGCCGATTCTGTACGCCACACATGCGCCCCAGGTTGCTCTGGTCGGCACCAATTTACAGATTCTTGAACAGCAGATGCTGCGGACCGGGCATCAATCACGGATCGATGTAATTTCCCGATGGGCCAACATGGAGGCGTTTGCGGAGGATCGCAGCGGCACCGAGAACGTCCAGATCCTGTTTCTGCAACTCCCGGTACTCTCTTCGCAAGCGCTTGATCTGGCTCGAAATTATTTCCCCAAAAGCAAAATCATCGCGCTGTACCAATTCGCCACAGCCAATATGGTGACCCATTTTGAGGGAGTGGGTATCAGCGCTCTGAAGTGGCCATTGAGCTGGCCGGAAATAGAACACCTGGCAATCAGCGAACACAGCCACGCCATTCAACATGATTGGGCGCCTCGGCAATATAGTGACGAAGAGCTCATTGCACTGGCCGCCACTGATGCGAGCAGCAGCCAGTGTCCGACATATCTGGTGGAGGCGATCAATCAACTCAATGCGTTAACGTTGTACAGCGCTGAATGCGAAAATGATGAAATACTCTCGGTCAATTTCCAGCACACCGCACGCCTGATCAGCCAGGCGCGCAGTGAACTGGAAACAGCCCTGAGCGCGTTCGCAGAAGAACCAGAAGCAAAACCAGAAACAGGATCTGTACAAAACATAAACAAAATTGAAAAAAGTGGTTGACTCGAACGTTTTGTACTGTACATAATAGGCCCCAAGAAAGAGTTTCCAGGCGTGCAAGCAACTTCGTGCAGTCCTCCCTTTCAAGTGTCCTTCCCCCAGAAGAGAAGTTGCATTCAGACGGATCCCCCATCTGACACGCCTTTTTTACTTTCCTCTCCCAGCCCTAGAGCACATTCAAAGCAATTCGCTCCGCACTGCACTTTGAACAGCAGCGTTTAAGCAGCGTTCATAAAACGCCGTCTAGAATGAAAGCAATGCCGAAAACTGTGCATTGTGGCCTGCATCAGTCACTGTCGCGTTCCACAATGACCCTGTAAACATCCGCAAGGATAGAAAACCGGCAAAACGGGTCCTACCCATTACCGGCTGAACATACTGGTTGAACGAACAATGCAATTGATTCCCCGTCATTTTACTTCCCGCCTGCTGTTCCTGGCGCTCATTATTTCGGGCCTGGCTGCATGCGGCGGCGGCGGTGGCAGCAGCAACGACGGGGGCAACAATGGAGGCGGTAACGGCGGAGGAAACGGAAATACCGCGCCCATTGCCAGCTTTGTACTCAGTTCAGCCAACGGTCCAGCACCACTGCTGATCACCGCAGATGCCAGCGCCGCCAGTGATGCCGATGGTTCTATCGAGAGTTACAGCTGGGATTTTGAGGGCATCCCCGCCATTGGCCGAATTGCTCAGCATACCTTTGCGGATGTCGGTGATTTCACCGTCACGCTGACGGTAACCGACAATGAAGGCGCCACCGCCTCCACCACCCGCACGGTAAACGTTACCGCGCCGGCCAGCAATGTCACGTTAACCGGCACCGTGCAGATACTCAGTTCGTCTGCAGTGGATGCCGACGTGAATGATCGACTGACAGCTACCGTGTCGAACAATACATTCGATGAAGCCCAGCCGCTCCCAACCCCGGTGACTCTGGGTGGTTTTGCCAATCTTGCCAACACCGGCGAAAGCACCGGCAATCTTTTCAGCTCCGGTGATCCGGGCGATTTCTATCGCATATCTCTAGTTGGCAATGAATTGATTGCGCTGAACATTGCCGAAGCAGATGCGGACCTGGACCTGTATCTGTGGGACGATCAGCGCAATTTAATCGACGCTTCAATGGGCACCACCGCAAGCGAGACGCTCAGAGTGACCACACCCGGAGATTACTTTATTGAGGTGGCGCCTTTTGCCGGCGCCAGCAACTACGTGCTGAATGTCGGCCAGGACACCACAACGCTCAATCAGCGTGCACCGGTCCGCTTGAGTGATCCCATTGCCGCCGATGAATTGATCGTCAAGATGCGCTCGCAACCTGCGGGTGCAAAAAGCGTCAAGCTGGCAGGCGCCACGCTCAGTAGCACGCACTACTCAATGCAGGCCGCATCACCAGCATCAGACCGGGCGCAACTGTACCGTTTAACGCAACGTGCCACAGGATTGGCGCCCCAAGGGGTGAGCAGCAGTGCGGCCAAAGGCGGTATGACGCCTCTGCAGCTGAGCCGCTGGCACACCCTGATGGCCTGCAAAGAGTTTGCGGCGCGGGACGACGTGGTTTATGCGGAACCAAACGTGCTGGTTACCGCCCACGCAGAGCCGAACGACACTTTCTTTGGCTCACAGTGGCATTACCCTGCGATCAGCCTACCCACCGCGTGGGACACAACAACCGGGGACAGCAACGTAATTGTCGCCGTCATTGACACCGGGGTACTGTTGGATCACCCCGATTTGAATGACAATCTGATCGCAGGTTACGACTTTATCAGCGACCCACAGCGCGCACGCGACGGCGATGGCATTGACGCCAATCCCGATGATCCCGGTGACGGCGGTTTTGGCGGCTCGAGCAGTTTTCATGGCACCCACGTGGCAGGGACAGTTGGCGCCGAGTCGAACAATGCAGAGGGAGGCGCCGGGGTAGCCTGGCAAACCAGTATCATGCCATTGCGGGTCCTGGGAGTGAATGGCGGGACCAGCTTTGATGTACAACAGGCTGTCCGTTACGCGGCGGGTTTGAGTAACAATTCCAATACGGTGCCCGCCCGCCGCGCTGACATTATCAACCTCAGCCTGGGTAGTTCATTTTCTTCCCAGGCTGAACAAGAAACCTTTCTTGCCGTCCAACAGGCTGGCGTGCTGGTCATCGCCAGTGCCGGCAACGACGCGTCTTCACTGCCCTCTTATCCCGCTGCTTATGATGGTGTGATCAGTGTCAGCGCCACCACAATTACTAACAGCCTCGCCAGCTACTCCAACTTTGGCCCAACGATCGATATTGCCGCGCCGGGTGGTTCCAACGTGACAGATATCAATGGTGACGGCATTGGTGATGGCGTGATCTCCACGATCGGGGACGACAGCGGCGCCAATATCGAGTTTGGTTACGCCACTCTCAACGGTACGTCAATGGCAGCCCCCCATGTTGCCGGTGTGGCAGCCCTCATGCAGGCGCTGCATCCCGCTATGACACCAGCAGAGTTTAATAACGCGTTGCTGGCCGGTGATTTGACGGATGACCTGGGTAGCGTAGGTCCCGATGACGACTTCGGGTACGGCTTGATCAACGCGCAAAAAGCAGTGGTTGCCGCCCAGCTGATGGCAAATGGCCAGGGCAGCGACCCGGGCCCTATCATCACCGCCTCCACTCGCACAGTCAGCTTCGGGCCATTCACCAGCCAGCTTGAGGTGAACATTCAGAACATCGGTACAGGCAATCCCAGTGTTACCAACGTGACATCCAGCGAGCCCTGGGCCAATACAACCGCACCCGGCACCGCGGACGGCCTGGGCAGCTACCTGATTAACGTCAATCGCAGCGGTTTAGCCGATGGGGTTTACCAGGCTGCTCTGACCTTCAGCACCGATGCTAATGATGTCGAAGTGACACTGATCATGCAGGTTTCGAGCCTTAACCTGACCGCCAATGCCGGTCTGCACTACGTCATTCTGGTGGACGCTAACAACGAGTCAGTACTGCCTGCAGCCCTGGTTAATGCTACCAACGGCGAATACCCATTCACCATCAACGATGTGCCGCCCGGACAGTATCGCCTGTTCGCCGGCACAGACTCGGACGACGATGCCTTTCTCTGCGATGCTGGTGAAGCCTGCGGCGCCTATCCCACGTTAGACGCACCGGACTTCATTGCCATCAGCAGCAACCTGGATAATCTCAACTTTGAATCCGGATTCCGTGTGAACCTGACCAGCGCAGCTGAGACGAATAGTGAATCCAGCACAACGGCATCCATTGCCATCAATAAGCAGACAGATGAAAGCAGTCAGGACTAAGCCAGGACACAGTGATGACAACTTCTAAGACGCGGCTCAGACACGCACTATGGTTTTGTTTCGCGGGTGTTGCCGCAATTGTCCTGGGCGGTTGTCAGGATCAAAAACCGGTAGTGACGGAAGTGCTGAACTATCAACAGTGCCGCAATCTGGCCGACGGGATCACACAGATTTCCCTGCAACAACTGGCCGCGGTACGCGGCACGCGTCTGTTACAAACACCCGGCGCTGAATCTGAGCAGGTGGTGCAGACACCCCCACACGTCAGACTGTTCAGCATCTATCAGGGCCCCCAACCAAACAGCGGATATAAGCTGCAGCTGGAATCCGCTGAGATGCTGGAAACTACCGTACGTCTGAACTACCGACTGCAAAAGCCAGCACCAGACACAATCACCGCCCAGGTGGTCACTCAGCCTTGCTCAGTGGTACAGATAGACTTCGCGCCCGAGGCGGCAGACCGAACCTCCGCCGACTCAGTTGCCCCGGACTATGGGACCGTTTCAGCTTGGGTGGACGGGGTCAACATCGGCACCGTTACTGCGACCGCGCCACGTTAGCAATCAGTTAGGGTGTAACCCGCGGCGCTGCAAGCCGCTTTCACGCGGCAAGCCGAACATCAGGTTCATATTCTCCACGCCAACCTGGGCGCCGCCTTTGCCCACACTGTCCAGCACGCTGAAAACCACCACGCTGCCGCGCGCTTCATCCACTGCCAGGCCGATCTGACAATAATTAGTACCCGCAACAGCGCTCACCCAGGGATAGGGCCGGTAGTGCCAGGACGCATCCGCCTCATCGGGCAGATCGTAAATCTGCACAAACGGGTGGGCCGCGTAATATTCGGCATATTGGCGCAGCAGCGCTTCACGCGTCAGCGCCTGATTTAAGTAAGCGCGGCAGATACACAGAATCCCACGTGTTATAGGGACGTAGATCGGGCTGAAGTGTACACGGACTTCCGCACCAGCCAGACGCGACAGCTCCTGCTCCATCTCATAAGTATGGCGGTGATCCACCGCATTGTACGGCACCAGATTGTTGCCAATCTCCGGATGATGGGCAGCTCGCGACAACTCAGCGCCAACCCCTGCGGTGCCGGACAAGCCATCCACCGAGAGTTTATCCAGCTCCACTTGCTGGCGAGTGACCAGTGGGGCGAGACCCAGTATGGCAGCGGAAGAAAAACAGCCTGGATTAGCCACCAGCTCAGCCTGCGCAATCTGTTCCGCGTGCAATTCGTTAATACCGTACACCGCCTGCTCTGCCAGGGACCAGTCAGGGTGTTGCATCCCGTAAACCGTCTCCCAGGTGGTTCGGTTAGCCAGTCGAAACGCCGAACCCAGGTCAATGACCCGCGCCCCTTGCGCGCGGTGGGCGGCGGCTGCGGCCGGAGTTGCCGCGGTGGGCATGGCCAGGAACACGACGTCACACGCACCCGCGTCATCTGGATGAATCAACTGAATGTTGCTGCCGTAGAGATTCGGATGAAAGGTTTCCACCGGCGCAGGTTGCCGGCTCGTGGCCCAGGCAAGTTCAACACCAGGGTGATCCAGCAGAACGCGCATTGCTTCTCCGCCCATGTAACCGCTACCACCCACCACACCAGCTCGTACCATACCCAAGCACCCGCAGAATCAATTTACGTTACTGTAACGCGATCAGGTGACGCCCGCAGCATCACGGTCACGACAGTAATCCTAGAATTACTCAATCAGTGTCAGGAATATAGGTCTGCATCAATTGGTGCATGGGCTGTGCCTGCGGGCCGGCCGCACCCAGGCCGTCCAGCACGCCACGCTGATCTTCCACAGATCGATTCTGGCTGACTTTCCACTTGCCGGTCAGATGGGTGACCGGCAGCTCAATACCCACCAGACCCTCAACCAAACGGCGGGTAAAATCAGCGGGGGCGTCACCCACCTGCCAGGGTTGTGCTTGCTTCGCTTCCTGCTGATTGGTGAGTCGTTGCAGGTGGGCCATCAGCCAATCAGCTTCGTGGATTGCACGCGCACGGCCACGCACATGTACCACGGCGTAATTCCAGGTGGGTACCACCCGACCATGGGCGGCCTTCCCTGGATACCAGGATGGTGTCACGTAAGACTGCGGACCATGAAAGACTGCGGTCACATCATGATCCTGCACATGTCGCCAGACTTCGCTGGCTCGCGGCACGTGCGCCTGAAGACAGGGTTCAGCATTGCAGCACAAGTGCATTGGCAGGTGGTTTACCGCAACCTCGCCATGGGCAAGCGTGACCAGGGTGGCCAGCGGGTGCTTCCGGATCAGGGTGTACAGTAATTCCCGGTCTGCCTCCACAAAAGCTGGTTGCAGATACATCGGGTCAGCTCGTGAGCAATTCTAGTGCAGCCTCAGCTCGCGTGCTGACACTTTCTTTGTATGTGTCCAAGTCCATGTCGTGCGTATCACCCATGGCACCCATCAGATAGCGTTTGTAAACACCCTGGCCGATCGCCGCCAGGCGCCAGTGCGAAAAAGCCCGGTAATAGTTGATCTTCGATAGATCCCGTCCCGTTGCGCGCGCATACGCCTCAGCCAACACCTCCCGCTCTGCAAAACCACCCACCGCAGTGGCACCCGGGTCGTCTTCGACCTCACCCGGTTGTACCCACCAGTTCAGCAGATAACCCACATCAGCCAGTGGGTCACCAAGCGTGCATAATTCCCAATCCAGAACGGCACGAATTTTTCCATCACCCACAATCATGTTCCCCACCCGATAGTCGCCATGCACGATGGTGGCGCCCACCTGTTCGGGCATGCGCTCATCCAGTAGTCTGGAAACTTCATCCATGGCCGGAATCTCGTGGGTCTTGGAGGCCGCCCATTGTTTGTTCCAGCGTTTCAGCTGACGGGCCAGATAAGCTTCTTTGCGCCCCAGATCACCCAGACCCACGACATCCGGATCAATGCTGTGCAGCTCAGCCAGCACCTCGACCACGTGCAGGCTGAGCGCCTGACGTTCCGCCACGGTTAACTGAGCGGACACCTCACTATCGTGCAGAACCAGACCAGGCACGTAGTCCATGACATAAAAAGGTGCTTCGTTCACAGCTTTATCCGTGCACAATCCCAACGCCGCCGCGACAGGCACTGCAGAGCCCGCCAGGGCGGAAATAATTTTGTGTTCGCGGGTCATATCATGGGCACTTTCCAGCACATGACCAAGAGGTGGGCGACGCAGCACAAAAACCGCCCCGGTGGCGTCGGTCACGCTGAACGTCAGGTTTGAGTGGCCACCTGCGATCAGGGCGAAGCTAAAGGGTGCTTCAGCCTGCGGTATATTCTGCGCAAACCACTGTGTTACGTTCTTATTGTCGATTCCAGCCAAGTCATTCATTTCTAATGCTTTTTTTGTTACTTTGTCGGTTTAATTCTAAGCTTGCGTACAAACTTGATCCAGCGCCACATCATAGCCGGTGAGCGTCGTGCAGACGCTCGCCGCTCTGCGTCTGTCCCACATCCCTCCCGCGGCCTGCTACCTTACTAGGTCCCCAGTGTTCAGGCCAAGTAGATTCCTGTCATACCGCAGCACGCTGTTTGTGTTGAGCCTGCTGGCCGCCGGTTGCAGCAGTCTGCCCGGCTCCGACACGCCGGAACCCACAGCGCCCGACGCCAAGCTGGCGGAGCTGACCTTACCAGACGGCAGCAAACAATATATGCCACCGGCGGAATTTGCCCACACCGGCAAAGGGACTCTGCGCACGCCTGACGGACGTACGCTCACCGGTACCTTTAAAGAAGGTTTGCTACAGGGTTTCGGTCACGAAGAAACCAGAGAGGAAAGTTATACCGGCCAGTGGCTGGACGGCGCACGCCATGGACGCGGCGAATTGACCCGCGCGGGCGATTTTCGCTACGAGGGCGGATTTGCCAATAACCTGCCCCATGGTCAGGGCGTACAACGCAGCCCCGGAGGCACTTACCGGGGTGGTTTTGCGGAGGGCCTGTTTGCCGGCCAGGGTACCTTAACGACGCCCCGCGGCAGCGCCTACCAGGGGTTCTGGCAAGCCGGGCAACGCTCAGGTTTTGGCCAGGAAACCCGCGCAGACGGCAGCCGCTACCAGGGTGACTGGCTGGCTGACCAACCACATGGCTTCGGCGAACGTTTGTACGGCAATCGCAGCACCTATGAGGGCGCCTGGGAGGCTGGCATGCGTCACGGCTACGGACGTTTTAACAGTCCTGCCGGGATCATGTATGAGGGTTTATGGGAGCTGGACAAACGCCACGGCTATGGCAAACAGATGCAACCCAATGGCAGCTACTACGAAGGCAACTGGCAAGCTGATCTGCAGGATGGCAGCGGCATTGCAGTGCGCCCCGACGGCAGCCAGCATGCCGGCACGTGGTCGCAGGGATTTATTCTGGGCACGGGCACACGCACCAATCGCAGCGGGGTCATTTATTCCGGCAACTGGAATCGCAATACCATCACCGATGGCTTACTTGAGCTACCCAGCGGCGCTCAGTACGGCGGACCACTGTTTCGCAACCAGGGACGCAGCGTGAGCACGCAGCTGCTGGCCTGGATGCAGGCGCAAAGCAGCAATCAGGACCCGCACGCGCAATATCTGCTAGCCACGGCATTCTTGGATTTCGACGATCCCGTACCAGATCCGGCAACAGCGCAGATATGGTTATACAAAGCAGCTGACGCCGGGCATGCGGAAGCTCAATACAGATTATTCACAAGCCTCGAAGACAGCGATATCAGTGGCGCCATTGCATGGTTGCAGCAGGCCGCCCAAAGCGGACACCCGGAAGCCAACCAACGGCTGGCCCAGTTTTATCATATGGGGCATCACTTTCAGCAGGATCTCACCACCGCCATCAGGCTCTACGAGCAGGCCATGGCTCAGGGCAGCATCGACGCCACGAATAATCTGGCCTGGCTCCTGGCGACCAGCCTCAACACTGAACTGGCGGACCCCGAGCGCGCCGTTGAACTGATTCAGCCCTTTGTTTTTCTGCTCGGCGACGCCAACCATCTGGATACCCTGGCCGCCGCTCACGCGCGCCTGGGTAACATGGAACTGGCACAGCAGATGCAACACCAGGCTTTGGACAAAGCACAGGCAGATGCGCTGGCGGACAGCATTATGGCGGAAATGAAAGACCGGCTGACTCTATACGAAGCCAACACACCCTATCTTGAATAAACCGTGCAAGCTGCTAGTGTCCAGCACAGGTGAATCAAAGTTCTTGGCGCGGGGGGCAATTTGAGCAAGACAACACCAGCCGATTTTAATTTGATGGAAGACGGCACCCGGGAGTGCCCGTTTCCTTACTTACAGTCTATCCGCGAACAGCAGCCCGTGTACTTTATGCAGGAGCTGGGTGCCTATTACGTATCGCGCTATGAAGATGTGCGTTACATCAAGAAGCACCCGGAGATATTTTCCAACAACATCTTCGAGCTGGGGGGTTCCCGCGGCAATGAACGCAACATTGCTGAAGAGTATCGCGCCAAACACGGTTGGGCGCGGGTCTCTACCCTGCAACGCACTGACCCTCCGGTACACACCAGCTATCGCAGGCTGATCAACCACGCCTTCACTGTCGCGCGGGTCCGCAAGATGACCCCATATATCGAAACCGTGGTGAACGACCTGCTGGATACGCTGATAGAAACCGCTGTCGATGGCCGCGGACAGTGTGATTTTGTGTGGGACTTTGCGGTACCCCTGCCCTGCATTGTGATTGCAGATCAGCTGGGTGTGCCACGCGAACGAATCTGGGATCTCAAGCGCTGGTCAGACGCCATGCTCGCCCCAGGCGGCGGTTTTGTTGATGAAGCCGCTGCGCTCGAATGTGGCCGCCAGGTTGTGGCGGCGCAACAGTTTTTCGCTGAAGTGATCGAGGCGCGTCGCCAGACCCCAGCAGACGACATCATCACAGATCTTGTCCACACTGAAATCAAAGACCCGCACACGGGCGACCAACGCCTGCTCACCATGCCCGAATTGCAGGATCTGCTAGACCAACTGTTAACCGGCGGCAACGAAACCACCACCAACGCGATCGGCTCGGGTTTGATGCTGCTGTTGCAGCGGCCCGGTACCATTGCACGTATGCGCAAAGATCCAGCTCTGATCCGCAATTTTGTTGAAGAGTCTCTGCGTTACGAAACCCCGGTCCTACACCTGTGGCGAGTGACCACCCAGGATGTCCGGCTGGGCGATGTGGACATTCCGCAAGGCAGTTCTGTTGCCGTAGGCTACGCGTCAGCCAACCGCGATGCTGAGGTATTTCCAGACAGTGAAGACTTTGTTATCGAGCGGCAGAAGGCCGGTGCTCATCTGGCTTTCGGCTCTGGCCCGCACCATTGTCCCGGCGCCGCCCTGGCTCGCCAGGAAATGTACTCAACGTTCACTATTCTGTTACACCGCTTGCGCGACATTGAGCTGGTGGACGCGCAGGACAAGTTTGCCCACGTGCCCAGCAGCTTTCTTCGTGGCCTGGCACATCTGCACATCAAATTTCAAGTGGGACCGGAGGGTCGCTATACACCGGCTGCCAGTGCTTACTGAAGCAGTCCGGATCACATCCACAAGCCCTGCTCCCGACCCGCGGTAACGTGCCCGTAGGTTGCTGTGGCGGACCAGGCAATCAGACACAAACCCACCAGGGCCTGGGACCCCACAAGCAGACGCACCCCGGCCTCGGGCACAATGTCGCCGAAACCCAGTGTGGTATACACCACAGCTGAAAAGTACACGTAATCCAACGGCTCAGTCATGCCCTGCAGACCGCCGAGCCCATAGATATCACACAGCCAGTAGACCAGCGCATACAGCCACACCTGCAGCACATGCGCGCTGAGCAGCAACAGCCAGGTGACCAGCAGCGACAAACGAAATCGGGTGATCCGGGCGGTAAATTTTTTCACCAGACTCAGCGCCTCGGTGTGTACAAGAATACACACCATGGCCATGGCACCCGCAATTGTAAGACTTATCAAATCAATTTCCTTGTCTGCCAGCCCAGGCGGTCAGGTAGCCCCAGGGTGGGAACAGACCGACGGACACTGGCAATCCTGAACTGCCAGGGTAATATGCAGGCTGATTTCAACAGAACTGAACACCTGCGACAACTGGACAGATAAGGACCTATCTTGCTCATGAAAAGAACCTATCCAAAGAACAAGTACTTTACGCTTCTGGCCCTGTCGGCCAGCCTTGCCGTTACCGGCTGTGCCACCACCGAAGCGCCATCCGAGCCCACGCCAGCACCCGCCGCAGCACCCGCAGAGGAGGTGGTTGAGAACGCTGCAGCGCAGATCGATGCGGCAGGCGCGTTAACCGAGATCCTTGCCGCACAGCCTGCTGAAGTGCAGGCGCGTTATCAGTACCGTCATCCGGCAGAAACGCTGACCTTTTTTGGCATTCAGCCCGGTATGACCGTGGTGGAAGCACTGCCCGGGGGCGGCTGGTACAGCAAGATACTGCTGCCCTACCTGGGCACAGATGGTGCGCTGGTAGGCGTGAACTACGCGACCAGCATGTGGCCCAATTTCAGTTTTGCGGATGAGGCCTTCATCCAGCGCGTGGCAACCTGGTCGACCGACTGGCCGGCCCAGGCTGAAGGCTGGCGGAATGCTGACAGCGCACCGGTTTCTGCCTTTGTGTTTGGCGAGCTACCCGAAATGATGCACGAGTCTGCGGATGCGGTGTTGTTCATTCGCGCGCTGCACAATCTGGCCCGCTTCGACGGCGGCTTCCTTGATCAGGCGATCCAGAACGCCTTTGATGTCCTGAAGCCCGGCGGTACCCTCGGCGTTGTCCAGCACGAGGCGCGCGCAGATATGCCCGACCGTTGGGCCAGCGGCAGCAACGGTTACTTGAAAAAGGCTTTTATTATCGAGCGTATGCAGGCCGCCGGTTTTGA
>JBCCUW010000073.1:0-12376 GCA_039196385.1 Pseudomonadota bacterium | reverse complement strand
CACAACTTGAGCAGGATCGGCTTTTCTTCCAGTTTTTTCTCCAATGTTGAACCGTGCTGTTAGATACTCTCTCAAGCCGCGGTGCAGCAAAGTGGTTTCAACTGGACGGTGCTCAGACTACCCATGGTGTATGGACCGGGTGATCAGCAGCACCGTTTCCGCTGGGCTGTCAGACCAATGTTACGCCGTCGAACCGAGTTGGTGTTGCCCCGCCTGTGGGCCGAATGGCAGACCACCTATGGTTATGTAGACAATGTAGGTGCAGCTGTTGGAGCTGTGGTGGGACGGCCAGAGGCGCATCAACAGATCTATAATGTGGCTGAAGCAACAACCACCAGCCAGCTGTCGTGGGCCCGCAAGTTTGCCGAAGTATTGCCCTGGGAGGGGGAGATAGTTGTATCTGATGATCCCGCGCATCCGATGCTCTCGAGCCTGGCGCATCTGGACTTAAGCGTGCCCTTTAAGGTCAGTGGCCAGCGCTTTCGCCAGGTGTTTGGTGATACAGAAGTGGTCGATCCGGCAGTCTCCCTGGCGCTTACCGCAGCGGAAGAAGCTGCTGTTTAGCCGCCACCCGGATCTGCTATCGGGCAGGTGGCGGCTATGCTCTCACTGGTCAGGCAAAGTTCGCACTCAGCGCTGATTTGACATAGTCCGGGTCCGAACGCTGCTGATAGTTTTCCGACTGATCCATCCAAAGCACGGTCCCTGTGGCATCCACCAGCATAGACGTTGGCACGGGCAGGGCTTTGGCTTTGCCGGGCACGCCAGAGTGAATGCCCATGTTGCGCAGCCCGAACAGATCGGTGACCGACAGCTCCGGATCAGACAGCATGGTGGCTTGCAGATTGTGTTTGTGGCGCCCCGCCACAATCTCCTCCGGCGTGTCGGTAGAGATGGTCACAATCTTGATGCCATGTTGATCAAAATCCGGTCGCAGTTCTTCCCATCGCCGTAACTCGGCGACACAGTAAGGTCACCAGTGTCCGCGAAAAAATTTGATCAGCAAAGGCTGGCCGCTGAAGGTGCTGGACTCAATGATCGTGCCCGTTTCGTCCGGGGCGCTGAACGCCGGAATGGTTGCGCCGGGACGGATGGCCTGGTCACCCAGTTTTTGTTGGCTGATGGACACGGTAAACAGAAAAAAGGCACTGCCCAGCAGGGCGATGACCGCAGCGCCACCCCCGAGCCATCCCGGCGTGCCCGTTAAGGCAGTTACCGCAAGTACAGCGCTGATCACCCAGATCACCACGTACGGTGTGCGATTTTTCGGCAGGTTGACGGCCAGAGCTGCACGGAACCAGACAATAGCCGAGGCGACAACCAGAATCAGAGCAGAGAGTCCTGCCAGCAAAGATGTGCTCATGAGCGCAGTCTCGGAGTTTTGATCACTCAAGCCTACCGGAAACCAATGAATAGTCTCCAGCTTTTCCGCTTGTACATTCCATGGAATATATATATATTCCATGGAATGTATATTTCATCAAGGAGATCATATGTATCCTGCTTCCAGATTTCTGATCATGGTTGTATTGACGCTGACTGCTTCAGCCTGTTCTGGACCCCTGGGCCCGATCCCCGGTGGTGCTCTGAACGGCGATCCGGGTCCTGCGGCTGACGACTGGGCGTTTGCAGCCGATGCTGACCATCTGCAGTTGGAGACCATTGATGCCGCGGGTAAACCGTATTCGGTGAATGTCTGGTCCGGTGTGGTAGATGGCCGTCTGTTTATTCCGACCTCTCTGGTGCGCGGGGCAGAGCAGCCGGCTGAGCGCGGCTGGGTGCAGAATGCATCCGCCAACAGCGCGGTGCGGGTGCGCATTGATGAACTGGTCTACCCTGGTGAGATCAAACGTGTGACGGATCCGGATCTCACGCGCCAGGTGAAAGCTGCTCTGGCTGCCAAGTATGCCAGCGAAGCAGATGAGCGTGCCGCCCGGGCGTGGGTATTTGAGGTAACATCTTTGCCCTAGTCTGGGGAAACAGTCTGGGGGAACAGTCTGGGGGAACAGTCTGGCGGACTAGTGTGGCGTAATCGTAATACTGTGGCGGAGTGCTGAAGGCTTAGATGCGGGCTAAAGAAGAAGAAATCATGATCTGGGCCGGGGTGGTCACTCAGTTGAACCGCACCCGCTCCAATCGGCTGTTGCAGGACTCAGCCATCCCTTACCCGTTGTTTGTATTGTTACGCCATTTCGCGCATGACCACACCCGGGAATGGTCAGTCACGGGGCTGACCGCGGCTTTTGAAACCGGCCAATCGGGGATGACTAAGAAGGTGCAGAAGCTGCTGGCGCTTGGACTACTCGATGTCCGCGACGACGAGCAGGACGGACGCAAGAAGTGGTTTCGCATCAGCACCGCTGGGCTGGAACAGTTGCGCCGGTCAAACGTGAAACTGCACGAGGACCAACAGTCGATCTTCGCGGATTGGGCGTCAGACGACGTACAGGCATTACATGGATTGTTGTTCAGGCTGAAAAGTTATCTGGATGACAACCGGCCTGCGGACAACTCATGACCATAGTCGGCCGGGGGTTGTCAGTCTGATCCCGGCCATGCATTTATGGCCGGAATCAGGTAATACAACCAGAGCGCCAAAGCGCCTGCTTTAGAAGTTGTACGAAACCGTGAGGCGGGCGTTCAACGGTCTGCCCGTTGAAATGTTGTTATTGTTGTGCGCGTCGGGAAAGTACTCTTCGTCCAGCAGGTTCTCCACATTCAGTTGCAGGCGCAGCTGGTCACTCACGTCGTAGTACGCGGCCAGGTCAACCCGGGTGTAGTCCGGTACTTCCACAGAATTGTCTTCCAGTACAAAGAAGCTGTCCTGATAAGTCGCGCCCAGACCCACACTGAACTTGTCACTGATGCGGAAGTTGTTCCAGATCGAGAACATATGGTCAGGGGTCTGCCGGGTGGCGTTACCATCGTTGCCGCTGCCATCCGGGGTTTCCACCTCACCATCTAGGTTGGAGTAGCCCGTTGTGATGGTCCAACGCTCGGTCAGCTGGCCGTACAGTTGCACCTCAAATCCTTCGGTCACGGAACCATTGATCAGCAGAGATTCGCTGGGGTCCACAGGGTCGGCGCTGGTGAAGCTTTCGCGCTCCAGCTCGAACACTGAAGCAGTCAGGCTCAGGTTAGGCGTGAGATCCCACTTTACACCGATTTCGCGATTCTCGAAGAACTGTGGTCGGGTGCTTTGTGAGTTCAGATTCAGAGTCAGGAACTGATCCCCTGCTGCCGGCAGGAAAGTTTCGCTGTAGCTGGCGTAAATAGACACGTTTTCCCGCGGCTTATAGATGAGGCCAAAGCGGGGGGTAACTTCGGTGTCGCGACGGTCGAAATCACCGCCGATCAGGTCACCGTCGTTCGCTTCAATATTGTCGAAAACTTCGATATCAAATTCGTCCCAGCGAACACCAACAAGTACTTTTAGCTGCTCGTTGACGGTAATCAGGTCCTGCAGATACACGGAAGTAAACTGCACGTCAGATTCACGATCCCGCACGGTATTCTGCAGCGCAAACTCCGGAATGACTAGAGGGTCGCTGAAGGGAATAAACAGCTGGTCGTCACCGTTTTGCGCAAATTCGTTGTCCAGACGCGCGTTGGCGGTTTCCTGGTCGCCGAACTCCACGCCGAACAATACCGTATGGCTGACAGAGCCGGTGGTGAATTCGCCAATCAGGTTGGCCTGAAGGATCAGGTTTTCGCGCTCGGTGGTGTCCCGGTAGCCATCCAGTTCAACTTCCGCAAAGGTGCCGTTGACCAAATCAACCGCATCGCTGGGATACAGGTTCTGATAGGTCTTGTCATAGTCTGCATACTGCAGCGTCACATTAGCCCGCAGTGTATCGGAGATGTCATGGTCGACCCGGGCACGCAAGATATGCGCTTCCAGCGTGGTTTCGTTGGCGTCGGGTGAGCCGAAGAAGGTGTCTTCGAAATCCTCAAGCGGCTCGTTAGGGCCGTCAGCTATGTTTACTGAGGGTACACCGCGGTCGACAACGCGATCGTCGTCAACGTATTCGTATGAAAACGTTGCGGTAGTGCGGTCACCGAACTTGGTGGTAAATGTGGGGTTAATGGCAAAACTGTCACCATCGTAAAAGTCGCGATGATTTTCCAGTCCCTGGTAGTAAGCGTTGATGCGAAAAGCGCTGTCTTCGCCGGTGCCGATGTTGCCGTCAAATTCTATGGAGTTGGCGTCCAGTGTATCTACAGCGGCGCTGACCGCGGCAAACGATTCGCCCACGACGGCCTTCTTCTGCACCCGGTTGATCACACCGCCGCCGCCGCCACGGCCAAACAACAGCGCGTTGGACCCGCGCAGCACTTCAACCTGCTCGACATTGTAGAGTGGGCGGTAGTACTGCACGTCGTCCCTGACCCCATCAACAAAGAAGTCGGCGGTTGTCTGTACACCGCGAATGATGATTGCGTCCCGGTGCCCCTCGCCCTGGCTGATAGACAGGCCGGGGGTGTAGCGCAGGACGTCCCCAAAGTTACGGAACGCCTGCGCCTCGATCTGCTCACTGGTCAGAATCGACAGGCTTTGGGGGACGTCGAGAACCGGGGTTGGGGTTTTGACGGAGTTTATTTTGTCGATAGACAAATACTTGGCAGTCACGATCAGCTCTTCAGTAACAGGTTCTGCACCTGCTTCTTCGCTTGCGGCTAAGCTGTTGTTAATACCTGCGGTAGACAGCATCAACATCAGCGCAGTAACCAGAATTGCCCTTTTTTGGTCAGGCATGGTCTCTCCAGAATTGTTGTTTTAATTGGGGCGCGAACGCTAACTGAAATGAGAATGTTTCTCAATACTAATTGTCATACAATTCTGCACATCACAGTAGAATTTTACCGGTCGGATCAATGGCGATTGTTTCGTCCAATGTGGGGCTTCAGCACGTCTTGTAGCGGGGTGCAACCAGGCGTTGCAGCCGCAGCTTGCGCAATCCCCGATAAACATTGCGGCGCAGGGAAGGTCGGGTTTTTTCAATGACGTAGTTGCAGCGCCAGCGCTGGTAACCCGCCAGCAGCCGAGTGGCAGCAGGTGCCAGAGGCGCGCGATGGCGCAGCTTTTCGGTGACCGTGTCCAGGGTCAGTTCGTTGTGCCGGTGCTGAGCGTCCAGCAACGACGCGTTCCAGACCCGATCGTCACCCAGATGAAAAGTCAGCTTGTCGCGCTTGACGAAGTCATACCGCCGGGCGTACTGAATCATATTCAGTGCCAGGGTAACGCCTACTGGTTGCAGTCCAATGCAGGTATCTCCCAGCACATATTCCGGATACTGTTGGCGCGGAAACACAAAACAGCTGTAGCCGAAGTGTGGCGTTCCCTCCTGGTCATAAATCTTGGCCAGGTCGGTCAGATCGGTGAATGCTGTGCTCAGGGTGCGCCGCCCGATGGCCAGAGCGTCGTAACCCTGGTCAATCAGACTACCGATCCGCACATAGAAATCCGGCCACACACCAATGTCGATATTGGAATAGATCAGGTAGTCCGCGTCTGTGGCGCTGTCGTAGAGTCGTTGCAGTATGTCTGCCAACATTGGCAGTTTGCGGGCCGTGGGACCGCCCTGTACAACATCCAACATAGATTTGTCGAGCAGCGGCGTAGGCGTAAATGTGGTCGGAACCGCGGCAGCGTCTTCAGCAAAGTACGCGGCGTAGTGATCTACCTCTAAACCATCCGTGGAATGGGCATAGCTGCGCGCATCGGCCATGGTATGCAAAGTAATCGGTTGTGCGTCGTTCAAGTCCGACTGAGGGTTGGTCACAACCAACGGATTCACAATATGGGCGAGTTTGAGCATACCAATATGGTAAACCAAATAGACGTTTTCGAAACGGGTTGTCGGTTACAATGCCGCGCTTGATCAGCAAAAAAGAACAACAGCATGACTGAACGACGCCGCGCCACCAGTGTGGAGGAATATCACGCCATAGAAGCCAGATTGTTTGCGCCGCCGCAGGCCGACAATGCCAAAGATGCCAAAGACGCCAAAGATGCCGACGCACCCAAACCGCCGCCGTTTGAGGTGCGCGCCAGTGATGTGTTTATTACCCCTTTTGCCAAGTCGGGAACAACCTGGCTGCAGCAGATGTTCCATGCCCTGCGAACCCGTGGCGATATGTCTTTTACGGACATTTCCGGTGTCGTGCCCTGGCTTGAAATCAGTCCAATGCTGGATATAGATGTGAATGCGGAACAACGCGCTAACCCGCGCGGGTTCAAGAGTCACGCCCGGTACGAAGATCTGCCGGCCGGTGCGCGCTATATTGTGTCTATCCGACATCCTGCGGACGTTGCTTATTCCATGTACAAATTTATGGATGGCTGGTTTATCGAGCCTGGCAGCATTGCCGTGGATGACTTCGTTCGCGGTACTTTTCTCAAGAGCGGCAACTACTTTAAGCACCTGCTCAGCTGGTGGGGCCAGCGCGATAATCCAGATGTCCTCTTTCTGGTTTATGAACACATGAAGGAAGATCTGGAGGGCACCATTCGAGCGGTTGCGGAGTTCTGTGACCTGACGTTAGACGATGAATTGATGTCGATCACTTCTGAACATGCTTCCCTGGCCTTTATGCAGCAATACAAAGACAGATTCGACGACGCGCTGTTGCGAGCCAAAACCGAGGAGACGGTGCTGCCGCCGGGTAGTGACAGCGCCAAGGTCAGGCAGGGTCAAGTCGGCGAGCGCGCCCACATCAGTGACGCGGTATTGCAGGAAATTCATGCGCAATGGCAGGAACAAGTCACAGCAAAATTGGGGTTTGCGGACTACGAAGCGCTGATTGCGGCGACCTGACAGGCGGATGACATGACCTCTGCAGGCCATACCAGCGACCGGCCAGGGCTCTGGTTTGTCCCCTTTGTGGCTGCCCTGATTGCGCTGGGTCCGTTTGCGATCGACACTTATCTGCCCGCCTTGCCGAGTATGGCAAATGCGCTTGGCACAGATATTGTGCGGGCCAATCAAACGCTCAGCATCTATCTGCTGGGTTTTGCCGTCGGCCAGTTGCTTGGCGGGCCGGTATCAGATCAGTTGGGCCGGCGCGTGGTGGGTTTGACGGGCCTGACCATTTTCATTCTCTGCGCGGTTGGCATTGCTTTGGCCCAGGACATCGATGTGGTGCTGGGGTTGCGCGGCGTGCAGGCTATCGGCGGTGGGTTTGCAACGGTAATCTGCATGGCCATGGTGCGGGATTCATACAGCGCATTGGAAGCAGCGCGTCAATTTCCGAAGATTATGATGGTCATGCTGACTGCGCCCCTCGTTGCCCCGGCGATTGGCGCCGCCATGTTACCGCTGGGCTGGGCGAGTATTTTTGTGTTTCTGGCGGGTTACGCCAGTTTGCTGGTGATCGGTTTGCTGATGATGCGGGAAACCGCCAGCCATCGCACCGGCCAGCTTGTTCCAGGGAAGATCCTCCAGCAGTATCTCAGCGTGTTGCGGTGGCGCGTTGCAGGCAAACGCTTGCCGTTGCGGTATATTCTGTCCCAGGGGCTGATTTCTTCGGTTCTCATGATCTTTATCACCCACTCTTCCTATATCTACATGGACTATTTTGCGGTTCCCGCCAACCAGTTTGTGTTGTATTTTGCAGCCAACGTGCTGGCCATGATGGTAGGTAATCTGGTGACGTCACGACTGATTTTGCGCATACCGCCTTACACACTGTATTTGTGGGGGCGCGCGGTCCAGTTTGTCGCCATCATTCTGTTAACCACCGCGGTGATGTCTGCCCCGGCTTCCATGGCGCTGTTTCTGCCGTTGCTGGCGCTTGTGATTGGCTGCAATGGTGTGATCGCCCCGGCGGTACAGGGTTTGTACCTGGCACCATTTCGCGAGTTGAGTGGCAGTGCCAGTTCGTTGCTGAATACCTCCATATTTACCATGGGCGGGCTGCTCGGGGCGGTCTCTGGATTGTGGTTTGACGATACCCTGCTGCCGATTGTTTTAACCATGTTGATTGCGTTGGTGCTGGGTAATCTGCTGGCGCTCACGATTCCACGCACACAACCTGCAGACCATGATTGAGCAGTTTTCACTACCCGGCTTGCTGGCGGATCTGATTCTGGTCCTGCATGTCGCCGTGGTTGCTTTTGTTGTGCTCGGCCAGTTTGCCTTTCTGTTAGGTTGGCACCTGGGCTGGGCCTGGGTGCGTTGGTACTGGCTGCGGCTCACCCATCTGTGCACCATCATTTTTGTGGTGGTGCAAACCTGGCTTGGACAACTCTGTCCGTTAACCATCTGGGAGCAACAGTTGCGGGCGGCGGCAGGTCAGGATGCCTATTCAGAGTCGTTTATCGAGCACTGGTTCTCCCGTTTGCTGTATTACGATGCGCCGTGGTGGGTGTTTGTGAGTGCTTATACTGCCTTTGGCGCGTTGGTGGTGCTGACCTGGTGGCGACTACCCCCGCGCCGGCAGACAGCGCGCTGATGATTGCCGGTTTGTCAGGTTCAGGCCGGGAACAAGGTCGGTAAAAACGAACGATCCTCTGCCCGCAAGAGGGCCCAAAATATTTAGAATTACGGCATGTTAGATCTTCGCAACGTTGCTGTGGTCACCTGGCTGCTGTTCTGGATTGGGCCACTTACCTCATACCTGCTTTCAGCCAGTGCCGGTTATGTTGACTGGTGCGTGCCACATTTGACGGGTTGCGACAGCATCAGTGCCAGCGGTCGCCATGGCTGGGGCTTCTTTACATTTAAAGCCACCATGTTGCCTGCCGCCGGGTTAACGTTTATCTACTGGGTGCTGGTGTACCGCTGGTTGAATCTCATCATCACTCCGGCACGAGTTGACCGGGTAATACTTGCTCTGGGACTGATCGGTACGCTGTTTCTTGTCCTGTACGTCACCTTTCTGGGTTCTGATGGCGACACTTATCGGGCGCTGCGCCGCTATGGCACCGTGGTGTTTTTCGGCTTTACCTTTCTGGCTCAGCTGCTGTTCGCCAAACGTATTATTGATGCACAAATAGATTCACCCATGGTGCGCTGGAAATATCGAATGGCCATCTTTATGTTCTTTGGCGGCCTGGCGTTTGCTGTGTTGGCCAACTTTTTTGAAGATGATGACTTTTTGCAGAACATTTCCGAGTGGAATTTTGCCTCGGCGCTCACCGCATTCCCGCTGCTGACCTGGTTTATGTGGCGGCACACTCAATTCAGTGTGGATTTCCAACTCCGCCCGTCGGACAACAAGCTAAACTAAAAGGACTGTTTAGCCGTGACCGTGAATTCCCAGGAATCCACAAAAGGACCGTCTACCAGGGGTTTGGCAAAATCGATGTGCACCAGGCGGTCGCGTCGGGTTCTGACACTTTCCAGGCGCAGTCCCAGTCCAACATTGCTCAGCGTGCCAAAGTGATCGCCGCTGCGCGGCGGAACCCAGGCGGGCGGCTCGTCTTCGAACCAGGCGCGACCCACATCGACAAACACGGCGTAACCCACGCGGAATAAACCAAAAGGATAAGCGCTGGAGTAATATCGTTGTTCCACGGTGGCCAGGGCGCTGCGATCACCAATCTGATAGCGGGTGGGATAGCCGCGGAGACCGTCGTCACCGCCAAGAGTCAGTTGTACGTCCAATGGCAGGTTGCGTGTCTGTGTATAGTCCAGGCTGGCGAAGAATCGCCATTTGTCGCTCTGCTGCCACAGATAGCTTAAGCGCCCTGTCAGACGCAGATCCTGAGTCTGGTTCTCTTCCAGATCATAGCGGCTGCGAAAGCGGGCCGCGAAGCTCAGTAGATGTCCCTGACCCAGATATTGCCGATGGCTGGCTGCGGCCCGCATCAGTAACTGATCGCCGATGCCACCCAGAGCTTCTGGTGACCAGCCCAGCTCAGCGAAGAAATTCCAGCCCAGATTAATGTCTTCGACAATGCCGACGCGGTCGACATCAGTGCGTGTGTCAAAGCGTTCTTCGATCAGTGACCAGCCAATGTACGGGTAGATGAATTTCCGCTCGTCTTCCAGCGGGCCGGGAAAATCGGACGGATAGGTAAACTCTTCATGCAGGTAGCGCACACCGGCAAAATAGCGATTGATCCAGCCGCCCTCTTGCCCACCGGAGGGACCACCGAAGGGGCCACTGGAGCGCCCACTGGAGCGCCCAACAAAGATGTCTGCACTATCGACCTTGGCACGGATCTCAAACTGGTCCTTACCGAGAAACTCCAGATCTTGATCGCGGACTTCATGGTCCACTGAGAACCCGGCGGTCCAGGGCGTGTCCAAGGCGTAAAAGGGTCGGCTCAAGGCGGCGCCGTAACGTTCCCCATCGTCATTGTCGGCTAACACCAGCCGGCCCTGCCAGCGGGAGCCGCGGATGTTGGGATCGTCAAAACGAAAGAAGGTACCTGAGCGGTCGACGTCATCAAAATATTCAACACTCAAACTTTTGCCGCTGCCCAGAAAATTGACGTCTGACAATGTCACGGAAGTCTCGTTGTCACCACCCGAGCGGGTCACGCCGATCCCCGGCGTCAGCGTCCACACGTCACGCACGACAATGTCCAGATCGACGCGATTGCCGCACAGCTGGCGAACCAGAATGCGCGCGTCGTATAGAAACGCCTTGTTACGTAGTTCCCGCTCAGCCTCCTGCCGCTTGATTTCGGTCACCGTCTCACCTGGATTGATGACAAAGGCTGCTTTCAGGGCGGTTTCGCGAGTCAGCGTATTAAATCGGTTGGCCTGCCGGGCCAGCCAGTGGTTGCGATCGGGAAATACGTTCTGCCGAATAAACCTGACTTCGCCCAGCACGTATTCAGCACCTGCCTGCGGCCAGGCTAACTGGCGGTGAGTCGTTTCACCTGTGGCATGAAAATCAAATTGTTGCAGTTGCGTGTCGGTAAGACTGTGCCAGGCTGTGCAGGCCGCGTTCGCCGGTTGCTCAGCTTGGGCGGTGGCGGTTAGGCAGAACCCTAATGCCAGGGCCCACACGACCACGCGCACCCTCACGTTCGCTTTCCCGACCCCTTTGCTTCTGAGCGCTTGCATACTGGCATATTGCCACTGAACCGATCGTATTTGGGTGCAGTAATGCGCAATTTTTTTCGTGGTCATTGTGCGTGATTTATGAATTCAGGACTGGCACAGATCTTGCGAGTCAGTGGAGACGTGAGAATTGAGAATTAAGAAATATGAGACGGACAGCCCCAAGCTGTTCAGGAGTCTGGCAATGGATCCAACACGCATTCCACACATCGCGCAGGCAGAGTTGGTGCCTTCACCCCCGGATGATCTCACTCAGCCTGCCATGCTGGGCTTTAGTGCTGCCTCCTGGATAGATCTGCAACGCCGTGCGGGAGCGGCTTTTTACTTGCCTGAACTGCAGCAGACCATTCTATGTGGTGACGCGGTAAACAAAGCCATGTGGCGGCAGCCGGACGATTGGAGTTATGCCCGCTCAAACACGGGGCTGGCCTTTCGTGCCCAACTGGGTGAAGAATATATTACGGCGTCTGACGGAGAGAGCCATCGACGACAGCGCAAGCTGTTACGCCCGGCCTTCAGCGGGCCCGCTCTGTTGCGTCACTTGCCGATTCTGTTTGAGCTGCTCTGTGCACGCCTGGACGACCTGGCTGACCTGGCAGAGCCGGTTGATCTGCATCACGAACTTATCTTCATTTATACCTACCTGCTGAACCGCACGCTGGTCCGTGCACCGGTATCAGACCAGCAGATCTGGCAGTTTGCTGAATACGAAGAGCAGTTGATTGGCGGCCTCCGTCTGTCCGGAGCTGAGCGGTCAGCCTGGTATGCCAGACCGGACTATCAGTCCCTGCGCAAATTAGTGTTTGACCACTTTGAGACTCTTGTAGAGAAGAGGGTAGAGAAGCGGGTGGAAAAGCGGCTGACGGATACCTATCGCGGCGATGACGGCGATGCCGATAATCTTGATCTGTTAATCAGCGCGATGCGCCGCGCAGGTCCCCTGGACAAGGTAGAGATCGTGCGGGACGCCTATCTCATGCAGGCAGGAGGTGCAGGCAACACCGCCAGTCTGGCGTGTTGTTTGTTGTGGAAGCTGACGCAGCCGCGGGGGTCAGCGCTGGAACGGCTGGACCAGGCACTGGCTGCGCTGCTGGACAGCGATCAGATTGATGCGCAGATTTTGCGTTCACCTCTGCTGCTTGCCGTTACCCAGGAAGCGGAGCGTTGTTTCCTACCAACACCGGGCGTGCTCAAAGTGGCGCAGCGCGATCTGACCATCGCGGGATTTGCCGTTCCTGCAGAGACAGAGCTTTTGCATCTGTTCGGGATGAGTAACTTCATGGCCACCACCTATCCCGAGCCTTTGCAGTTCAAACCCGAGCGCTGGCTGCAGGGTAAACTGCAACGCAGCCGCGCAT
>JBCCUW010000072.1:0-12398 GCA_039196385.1 Pseudomonadota bacterium | reverse complement strand
TCTGCATTGTGAAGAGGACATTCCGATATATGCAGCCACCATTACCCCAACCGGTGTAGCTGCGGCAGCGGAAGTTGCAGACGGCTTTTTCCCCGTGTGGATGGACCCTGAGCAGTACAGTGTTTTTGCTGACCCGATTCAGAAAGGTTTTGATGCTGCCGGTAATGACAAAAATCTGACCCAGTTTGACGTGGCACCCTTTGTCACTGTGGTGATGGGCGATGACCTTGAGCAGTGCATGATGCCGGTGCGGGGTAACATGGCCCTTTATATCGGTGGCATGGGCGCGCGGGACAAAAACTTTTACAACAATTATGCCAAGGCGCTGGGTTTCGAAGAGGCTGCGGTGAAAATTCAAGACCTCTATCTGGCGGGCAAAAAAGATGAAGCCATGGCAGCAGTCCCGGCGGAGCTGATTGATGCCTGTGCGCTGGTCGGACCTGCGGAACGTATTCGCGAACGGTTGCAACGTTGGAAAACGGCGGGTGCAAACGGCCATGTGTCCAGCATGCTGCTTGGCTGCCAGCAGCCTGAAGCTTTGGAAGTGGTTGCGGACGAGATGCTCTAGGCACCTGTGTCTACCGTTCAGTGAGCATGTCAAAAAGACCGGCGCCAGGCGCCGGTCTTGCGTTTTTGGGGGGTTGTTTCAGGCCAGATTGAACTTTTCTACCAGGCTCCAGGCGCGCTCCGAGCGGCTGCGGCAGTGGTCTTTGTACTCCAACGCTTTGGCTGAACTGGCGTTGCCATCCAGCCCCCGTTTGTAAACACCCTGGATAATCCCCGCAGAACGGAACATGTTGTAGATCAGGTAGAACGGCCAATTGTCGATGGGTGGTCGTTGCGCGTGCTCACAATAGTGGGCCACAAACTCTTCTTCTGTGGGAATACCGCTGGTGGCAAAATCGACGCTGGCCAGCCCCTCGTCCTCGTAAGATTCGCCGTGATATTCCTGGCAGAGGTAACCCAGATCCGCCAGGCCATCTCCCAGCGTGGACAGCTCCCAGTCCAACACCGCCACAATTCTGGGCTCAGTAGGGTGGATGAGCACATTCCCCAGGCGGTAGTCGCCATGCACGATTACGGTACCCGCCGCCTCGGGAATATTGGATGGCAGCCACTCGATCAGCTTATCCATCGCGTCAATCTGTTCGGTTTTGGAAGCCACATATTGTTTGCTCCAGCGGCCGATCTGACGTTCGTAGTAGTTGCCCGGCCTGCCGAACTCCGCGAGCCCTACCGCAGCAGGATCAACCCGATGGAGCAGCCCCATCACCCGAGCCAGATCCAGATAGATGGCGCGCCGTTCCGCAGGGTTCAGATGAGGTAACTGGGTTTCGGTAAACAGACGGCCTTCCACCATTTCCATCACATAGAACTTGGTGCCGATGATTGCGGTGTCTTCACACAGGCAATACATCCGTGGGACCGGGACTTCGGTATCCCACAACGCCTGCATTACGCGGTATTCGCGATCGACCTGATGGGCTGAGGGTAACAGCTCGCCCGGTGGCTGTTTGCGCATGACATAGGTGCGTGCCGGGGTGATCAACTGAAAAGTCGGATTCGACTGGCCACCCTCGAACTGCTTCACGTTCAGTGGTCCGACGAACCCCTCTACGTGGGCGGCCAGGTAGTCTGCCAGCGCCTGCTCATCAAACTTGTGGGCGTCGCGGACCGCGGTTATTTCAACATCGCTCATGGTGGCGGTTGCTCTTATTGTTTTGTCAGCCGCATAGCATACGGGTTGATCTAAGGCAGGGCAAAATGCGACTCTATGTTCGATTGATAACGACAAACCAGGTTGTTACCCCGGCTGTGAATATGCCGGGCAACAGCTGCAAAGAGAGGACACAACTATGGCACTGGCCAAACGCATCGCGGTGACTTTACCTGCTGGACCCAATATTCAGGACACGGTGGATCGACTCAAGTGGGCTGAAGACAATGGCATACCTGATGCCTGGTTCAGTGACTCCGGTGCGCCGGATACCCTGACCCAGATTGCTGCTGTGGGCGGTCAGACGAACAATATTCGTATCGGTGTTGCGGTAACTCCGGTGTACACCCGCTCACCATCGGTGCTGGCTGCCTCGGCGAATGTCATCAGCCAGGTGATTCCCGGGCGATTTATCATGGGTCTCGGGTCGTCCAGCCAGACCATTATGGGCCAGTGGAACGGTATCCCGCTGGATAAGCCACTTACCCGGGTGAAAGAAACTGCGCAGCTGGTGCGCACGATGCTGACGGGTGAGAAAACCAATTTTGACGGTGAAACTCTGTACAGCAAAGGTTATCGGCAGGCGCCGGCCGAAAATCCGCCGCCCATCTATCTGGCGGCTTTGCGACCAGGGATGATTGAAATGGCAGCGGAAGTCGGCGACGGCGTTATTTTCAATCTGTGGCCCAAAGGGGCGTTGCCCAAGATGATGGAACACGTGGCCATTGGCGCTGAGCGTGCGGGAAAAAATCCCGCGGATGTGGAAATTGTCAATCGCGCCATGGTCCTTTGCACCGATGACAAGGAGTATGGCCGCAATCTGTTCCGTGCCGCCTTCGGTCCCTACTACGCCACGCCGGTGTACAACAAGTTTCTGGCCTGGGCGGGTTACGCGGATGCGGCAAATACCATTACTGAAGGCTGGGCGGCTAAAGATCGAGCCAAAACTGGCGGCGCACTGACGGATGCGATGATTGACGAAATTGGCATTATCGGGAACGAAGCAGAAATTCAGGCGCGCATTCAGGAGGATGCAGACGGTGGCGTGCATACGCATATCATTGCGCCGCTGGCCGGGTCCAGAGAAGATCTGGAGCGCACTTTCAACGCGTTCACCGCGGCTAACTTCCAGTTTAAGTGATTGTCCGGAGGCTGCTGTGACTTATCAGAAAATTATTGTTGACGAGCCGTTACCCCATGTGAACCGGATCACCTTGAACCGCCCGGAAAAACGCAATCCGCTGTCTAACGAGTTGCGCACGGAGCTGTTTGCCGCCCTGCAGGCTGCTGATGTTAACCCGGATATCCGGGTCAGCATCATTCGCGGGGCAGGTGCCTGTTTCAGTGCCGGTTATGATTTGCAGTCCAACGTGGCAGAGGGTCAGCCTTTTTATACTGCAGGTGGTCTGGCTAATTGGCCCAGACATGTTGTCGAAGGATTCTTCCAGATCTGGGATCTGGCCAAACCGGTGATCGCGCAGGTGCACGGCTATTGTCTGGCCGGCGGGACGGAGCTAGCGACAGCCTGCGATCTGGTCTATGTGGCGGAAGACGCCAAGATTGGTTATCCGGTGGTGCGCTCTATCAGTCCGCCGGACAATCAGTTTTATCCCTGGATCGTCGGCTTGCGCCGAGCCATGGAATTGATGCTCACGGGTGACCATATGAGCGGTGCTGAGGCAGCGGCAAGCGGCTTCGCGAACCGGGCTTTTGCGCCGGATGAGCTTGAGCAGAACGTTCTGCAAATTGCGGAGCGGGTTGCCTTGACCCCATCCGACCTGCAACAGATCAACAAGCGCGCGGTGCACCGGCAGATGGATGCCATGGGCATACGGGCTGGCATTCGCGCCGGCACCGAAATGCAGCAACTGGCGACCTTCACTGCAACCACCCAGGCGCATCTCGCAGATATGCGTAAAGGCCTGACGCAGGCGCTGAGCAAACGCGATGCTGCATTTGGAGATTACCGTACCGATAGTGACGGCAACGACGCGCAAAGCTGATCCGGCGCCCTGAACCGGTACAGACGAGTCACAAAACTTGTCACACGCGCTGTCACATTCTGTGTTGCCGCAACGTCTAGGTAGGGTAGCAGTAGATAAAGGTGACACATGGGCATGATGTTGGAGCAGCGCAGCCCGCAGCTGCTGGGGCTGGCTTACCGTATGCTGGGATCCATGGCGGACGCAGAAGACGTGGTGCAGGATGCCTGGATACGCCTGCATCAGACTCAGCCCAAGCCAGCGTCTGAACAGGCTTTTCTTTACCGTATTGTCAGTAATTTATGCATTGATCGTCTGCGCCGGCTGAAGGTGGAGCGACGCCACTATTTTGGCCCCTGGTTGCCTGAGCCGGTAGCAGATGCCAGCCTGGACCTGGAGGACGCCGCCATTGCAGCCCAGGATCTCAGTACCGGGTTCCTGCTGCTGATCGAGAAACTGTCTCCGGCGGAACGCATCGTCTATGTGTTGCGCCAGGCCTTCGACTTTTCGTATCAGGAAATCAGTCAGATTCTGGCGATAACCCCCGCCTGCGCCCGTCAGCGAGCGCATCGCGCCCAGCAGCGCTTGCGTGAAGCAGCGCTTGACGCGCCGCCTGAGGTTGTCCAGAAAGCCAGCCAGAAAAGCATGCTTACCGAGCTGGCGACGCGGGTAGCGGCGGCTGATATCGACGGTGTGATTAAACTGTTGAGTGATGACGTGGTGGCTCTGACCGATGGTGGTGGGGTGGTGAGCGCCGCGATCATTCCGGTCACGGGGCGACAGCGAATTGCGCAAATGGCGGTGTTTTTGCACCGCAAACATGCGGCCGCGGAGCGATCCAGTTTGTTCAGCCGGGTCAACGGTGGTTGGAGTATGGTTGACGTTGAGCAGGGTGCTTTGCAGGCCTGCCTGCAGATTGAAACGGATGGTGCGCTGATCCGGCGAATTTATGTCGTGCGCAATCCTGCCAAGCTCAAAAACTTGAGTGTTTCGTTGGGGCTGCGTCTTCCCGAACAGCTCTGAATTCAACGTATTGGTCGCCGTCGTAAGCGTGTAAACTCAGAGCTGGCCAGGCCCGGGTACGTGCCGAACCTACATCAGTCATCACGGGCAGCTGAGACGGGCAGCTGAGAAGAGAAACACGCATGAAAGAACTGTTCATCATCCGCCACGGTGAAACCGAGTGGAATGTGCAGCAACGTATGCAGGGCCGGCTGGATTCGCCGCTGACAGAGCAGGGCAGAAGTCAGGCTGATGCGCATGGAACCCTGCTCAAGTCCCTCGGGGGCCTGGATCGTATATGGGTGTCACCTGCAGGGCGCACCACCGAAACCGCCTACATCATCAATTCTTATGCGCAGGCCACCATGGAGTTTGCTGAACCTTTGCTGGAGCGTGATTGTGGCGATTGGGGAGGGCTGACGCTGAATGAAATCCAGGATCAGTACCCTGAGGCCTGGGCGGCACGCCTGCAGGATGCCTATCTGCACAAGCCGCCAAACGGCGAAAATCTGCACGATATGCTGCTGCGGGTGCACGAATTTCTGGATGATCTGTTTGGCCTGGACTGGGCGCGAATCGGCCTGATTACCCATGGTGTGATGTCCAAGGTGATCCTCAAGTATTATCTGGGTCTGTCCGAAGTTGAGTGCACGCGCGTAAGACACCCGAACGATCTGCTCTATAGACTCACGTTTCATCCCGAACTGATAGAATCCCACCACTATATTAACGGTCAGGGTCCGGTTGACGGTCTTTTGCGCAGCGATGTGGCGTTAGCAAATTTGCCGCAATCGCAATAAACTCAGCGCCAACGATAAAAACACTGGGAGAAGGTACGTGAAAGTAGATGGCGGAGTCGGTTTCGACCTGGAAACTGTGGGTGCGCAGGCGCAGGAGTTAGAAGAGATGGGGTATGCGGGCATCATGACCGCCGAAACTGCCCACGATCCCTTTTTCCCCCTGCTGGTGGCAGCTCAGCACACTAAAAAAGTTGAGCTGATGACCTCGATTGCCGTTGCGTTTGCGCGAACGCCCATGATTCTGGCCAACATCGGTCATGACTTGAACGCGTACTCCAAGGGCCGTTTTGCCCTGGGTCTGGGCTCCCAGATCAAGCCTCATATCACCAAACGCTTCAGCATGCCCTGGTCCAGTCCTGCGGCGCGCATGCGCGAATACATACTGGCCATGCGTGCGATCTGGGCAAACTGGCACGAAGGCAAACCGTTGGAGTTTACAGGCAAATTTTATACACATACGTTGATGACCCCGTTTTTTACCCCGACTGACGTAGATTACGGAGCACCTAAAGTCTTTCTTGCTGCCGTTGGGCCGAAAATGACAGAAGTGGCCGGTGAGGTGGCGGACGGCATGATTGCGCACGCGTTCACCACGGAGACCTACCTGCGCGAAACCACGATTCCGGCCCTGGAGAGAGGCTTCGCCAAAGCCGGCAAGAAACGCGAAGATTTCGAAATTTCTTACCCGGTTTTTGTGGTCACCGGGCAGACCGAAGAAGAAATGGCTGAAGCTGACGTAGCGGCGCGTAAGCAGATTGCGTTTTACGGTTCCACCCCGGCATACAAGCCAGTGCTGGACAGCATTGGCGCGGGTGAACTGCAAGGTGAGCTGAATACGATGTCGAAACAAGGCCGTTGGGACGACATGGGCACGCTGATTGATGACAGCATGTTGAAAGAGTTTGCCGTGATTGGTGAACCGGGCGATGTTGCCGGTCAGATTAAATCGCGCTACAGCGATCTTGTGGATCGTACCTCCGCAGCGTATGCCAACATACCCAAGTCCGAGCGGGTCAAAATTATTCAGCAGCTCTCAGCATAATCAGGCGGCGCCGGCGAAGCGACAGAGACGCCGGCGCGGCTTCAAAGACATAGAAACCACAAGGAAAAACAATGAAAGTAGATACCGGCATTGGCCATCAACTGGCCAAAATTCCCTCGACGGTGCGTGCTATGGAAGCCGCAGGTTATGATGGCGTGCGCACGGCGGAAATGAATCACGATCCCTTTTTTCCGCTACTCCTGGCTGCAGAACACAGTGAAAAGTTGGAGCTGGCCACTTCTATTGCGGTGGCATTCGCGCGCAGCCCCATGAACCTGGCAAATATCGGCCATGATCTTAACGCTTATTCAAAGGGGCGCTTTACCCTGGGTCTGGGCTCGCAGATTAAACCCCATATTACCAAACGCTTCAGCATGCAGTGGGGTGCGCCTGCTGAGCAGATGCGCGAGCTTGTACTCGCTATGCGCGCAATCTGGGCAAACTGGTACGAAGGTGCCCCATTGGAGTTTGTTGGCAAGCACTATCGTCACACGCTGATGACGCCTGCCTTTACCCCAGAAGATAAAGAATACGGTGCACCGGGTGTTATCCTGGCCGCTGTGGGCCCCAAGATGACGGAAGTGGCAGGTGAGGTCGCTGACGGGATGATTATCCACCCCTTCAGCACGTTGCCGTACATCAATTCGGTGACTTTGCCGGCTATTGAAAAAGGTCTGGCCAAGGCAGGCAAGAGCCGCGACGACTTTGAATTGTCTTACTCCTGCTTTGTGATTACCGGCCGGGACGAAGCCGAATTTGCCGCCAGCAAAAAAGCGGCTCAGGAACGCATTGCGTTTTATGGCTCCACGCCGGCGTACAAAGGTGTGCTTGATGCTATTGGTTGCGGTGAACTGCAAGGTGAGCTGAATGCCATGTCCAAACAGGGGCGCTGGAAGGAGATGGGTACGCTGATTACGGACGATATGCTCAACGAGTTTGGCGTCATGGGTGAGCCGCAGGACATTGCGCCGCAAATGCTGGAGCGTTACGGCAGTTTTGTCGATCGTACCTCGGCGTCGTTCCCTGTGTCAGACGACGAACAGCGTGGGCAGATCATTCAGGCGCTGCGGGCTGGTTGAATGGTGATCTGATTGGATTTTGCCGACCCGGTTCAGCGGCGCACTTTTTTTGCTGTGCACGAAGGTTTACCCCGCCAGGGGCCAGGCAGTCGGCAATTCACCGAGCAGGCATTTGCACAGACGTCACTACCTGCCAACGCGGAAATTCTGGACGTGGGTTGTGGCCCGGGAATGCAAACCTTTGATCTCGCCCGAGTTGCGCCTGCGGCGCGCATCTGTGCGGTAGATCTCTTTATCCCTTTTCTGCAGGAACTGCGCGATAGAGCCTCAGTGGAGGCTGGCTCAGCGCAGATCCATCCGGTGTGTGCGAACATGGCGCAGCTACCGTTTAACACCACCAGCTTTGATCTCATCTGGAGCGAAGGCGCGGCGTACACGATTGGGGTGTCGCAGGCGCTGCAATTGTGGCGTCCTTTGCTGCGTCGTCAGGGATACCTGGTGTTCAGCAATGCCGGCTGGTTAACCACAGATCCCCCGGATGAGATTCAGCGCTGGTGGGCTGCTCATTATTCAGATATGCGCGACCGGGCCGGGGCATTGCAACAGATCACTGAGGCCGGCTATACATGCCGGGCAGATTTTGTCCTGCCGCCGAGTGCCTGGTGGGAGCACTATTACACACCGATGCAGCAGCGCCTGGATACCCTGGCCCATGGGGATCATGGCCAGGATCTGCACGCCGGGGTTCTGGCGGAAATTCAAACGGAAATAGACATGTACACTGCTTACAGTGAACATTACAGCTATCGGTTTTTTGTACTGCAGCTCCGTGGTGAAGAAAGGGACGACTCGGACAGCTGAACGCCGCTGCGGTTACCTTCTGAGCGTTAGCTGAAATAGTTGGCCCAGCGCTGCAGAATCTCGCGCAGCAAAGTAGCGTTTGCGGTATAGACTCGACTGCGACCGCGCTTATCGACTTCCAGCAAGCCGGATTTGACCAGAGTGGCCAGGTGGCGACTGGTGGTGGGCCAGCTGCAATCGAAGCGCCGCGCGATGTCACCAGCATTGCATCCGCCGCGAAAATACACCGATAGCAGAATCTGGCGCCTGGCCGGATGACCCAGCGCGGCAAATACTGCATCTGCCTGTTCGATGTCCTCAATTGCTGCCAGATCGCTCACGCGGCGCGCCACTCATGGACGTGGGGAAACTCCATATTGGGTTTGCCCTGGCGGCTTTCGCACAACTGATCCATGGGCTCCCAGACTGCCATGACTTCAGGATGCTCATGGGCACGCTCTACAGCGCCTTCGCGCCAGGTAAAAATTTCAAAGTAGATTGGTTTGCCGTTGTCCTGCTCTACACCCTGATAAATCTGGGTTGGGGTATCCGTGACCAGGCCCAGTTGATGCAGGGTGGGCCAGTGGCGCTTCAAGAGTCCTTCAAACTTTTCTTCGTTGCCATGCTTTACGCGGTAATGGCAGATCACGATGGCATCAGACATGTATCTTCCTCGCACTCAGGTTGGATTGGATAATTAGCCATTTTGCTAATTAAATTGCAATCATTATTTAGCGATTTGGCTAAGTAACTCTTCCGCATAGTCTGATGTCGCTGCGCAAGGTGCTGTGCCTTAGATTAAATCGCTATATGACCCATGTAGATTCCCCAGCGGTATATTTGTACCAGGCCTGCAGAACGCGCTTCCTGAAGTTGGCGCGTACTAACTTAAGAGATATTTACAAGATCCGGGTATAGCTTGGAGAACCCGTGACGTAGATTGGGTTCATAGTGTGATGCAGCGAATGTAGAATAAGCCTACCTCGTCGCAGAACAACATAAGAGACAGGCGGTTGCTGAGCAAACAGCTGCTCAGCGGTAACGAGAGGACACCCTCGAAGTGATGGACCAAGTGACATACTACCTGGCTAAGCTGGTATACAGCTTCGGCTCGGCGTCAAGCGTGCAGGCCCTGTGCCAGGCACTGGTGCGTGTGCCGCGCGCGTTGGTGGGTACTGCGCTTGCCGCGCTGAGCACAGTGGCAGCTCTGGCGACGCTGAGCTTCAGCTTGGGTAGCGTGGTCCACAATACGGATGTGGTTTACTACAGTCTGGCTAAACCCGCTACGACCGGTCGTGTGGTGCGACAGACGGAGGTGGCTCATTTTGGGACCAAGGTGAGTAATGCGTTCGGCATTGAACACCATGTGGCCAAAGAGTTCGCCGATTGGATTCTGGAGGCTTCGGAGCGGCAGGAGCTGGCCCCTGAACTGCTGGCTAGCCTGGTGGTTACCGAGAGTTCATTCCGCAAATCTGTGCGCTCCAATGTCGGCGCGGTTGGACCTACCCAGATCCGGCCCGATTTCTGGGGTGAGTTTTGTGGTGACCATGAACTGACCGATCCGGAACTGAACGTGTACTGTGGCGCTCAGGTACTGTCACACATGCTGGAGCGATGTGATGGCGACCACGACTGTGCGCTGGCTGCATACAACATCGGCCCCTATGGGGATCGTGAAGACGCCGCTCGCCGTTACCTGAACAAAATCGACCGCTACCTCACCAGCCTCGAAAAACAGGCCCTCTAAGTCTTTTCGTAGTACATTCTGCGCTCAAGAAATGCGTTCCGGAGGTTTTCCGGAGGGCTGTGGAGGATTAGATGGCGCAATTTGGATTACTCATGTTTGCCACGGACTATGCCGTGGCGCCGGCAATTCTCGCCCGGGCTGCGGAAGCGCACGGGTTTGAATCTTTATTTTTTCCCGAGCACACCCACATTCCCGCCAGCCGCTTATCGCCCTGGCCAGGCGGCAGAGATCTACCCAAAGAATATTGGCATACCCACGATCCTTTTGTAGCGCTGACCGCTGCTGCCGCGGTTACCAGCAATTTGCGGGTTGGCACGGGCATAGCGCTGATCACCGAACGTGATCCGATTCTGATGGCGAAACAGGCAGCCACGCTGGATCACTTGTCCAATGGGCGATTGCTGTTGGGCGTCGGCGCGGGCTGGAATGCAGAGGAAATGGAAAACCATGGCACGGTGTACAAAGACCGCTGGAAAATCCTGCGCGAGCGTATCCTGGCCATGCGCGCGATCTGGACCGAAGAGGAAGCTGAGTATCACGGCGACTTTGTGGATTTTGACAAATTGTGGTCTTACCCGAAGCCAGTGCAGGCCGGGGGACCCCCTATCCTGCTGGGAGCTTCCTCCAAGTACGTGTATCGGCGTATTGCCGAATATGGTGACGGCTGGTTCCCGATCTATCAGGACGCGGACCGGGCCGGTGCCAGTGGCGCGGTGGATTATGCAGAAGGTATCCAGAGAACCCGGGACGCCTGGGCAGAAGCAGGCCGCTCGGGGGCGCCCAGCTTCAGTATTTTTGGCGTGGGCCCTGATGCCGCTGCGGTAGAGCATCTGCTGCAGGTGGGATTTGACCGGGTGATCTTCGGCTTACCACCGGCTGACGCGGATACCGTGCTGCCGATGGTCGAGCAGTATGCCGGGCTGGCGCATCAATATGCCGATTCGGCGTGAGTTGATGTTGTCTTTGAACGCTCGTTGCCGTGCAGTGTCGTGATCATTGCGGCGCGTGCTGTATCGCGCCATCTATCAGCTCACCGTTACCTGGCATGCCTGGGGGCAAACCTGCCGGCGTGCGCTGCGCGCACTTGCTGGCGGACCTGCGCTGCGGATTGTGGGGATTACCTGAGCGCCCGCAGGTTTGCCAGCAGTTTCAGCCCGAAATCGGTATCTGCGGGACAAGTCGTGAACAGGCGTTGGTCATTCTGACCGACCTGGAAGGTGCGGTTACAGCAGGCGCCTGAGCGTGTTGACCACAGCAGCCTCGTCACCAACAAGCACGGCGTTTAGGCCGGCAGCCTCAGCGCCACGGATGTTGTCAGCACTGTCGTCGATAAACAACACATCCTGCGGCGCGTGGCCAATGTCTTTGCACACGGTATGAAATGCATCGATGTCCGGCTTGCGTTGTCCCATCTGCGAAGACACGAAAATGTGCCGGAAGTGGCTGAGCGCTTCAGCATAGTGGTGGCGCCAGTACGCCGTGTGGGTGTCATTCGTGTTGGTGAAACAATAGAGAGGATACTGCCGGGCAACCTCCGGTAGCAGGGCAATCACCTGGGTATACGCACCTGTCCAGATATCGTTCCAGCCACGCTGCCATTCCGCCAGGCTTAAGTTTACTTCGAATAACTCACCCAGGTGATCAGCGTACGCCGCAAAAGACAGCTGCCCCCGCTCGTGCTGGCGATAAGGCTCGTTCATGTCCCAGCGTTGGTGAAAGTGCTGCGGGTCTTTTGCGCTGGCCTCAGCCCAGGCCCGCATGACCCGGCCGAAGTCAACGCCAAGGACAACGTTGCCGAGATCCAACACAACAGCTTGCGGGGTGCGCGTGTTCAGTTTCAGTTCATTTCGGTTCATTAAAGTAGCCTACAAGATGTGAGCCAAGCTACGTTGTCTGGATTACATCGGGTCTGTCGCAGCTTTTTGCTCCCTCTCGGGTTGTTAGCTCCCTCCCGTACCGGCTGCGGCAGACCACTTCTTTCCCATCTTCCCGTTAGTCTGATGATGTCTCTTCAGTACCCTGCCTGGCCCTGGCGGATCTGGCCGACGTAGTCGTCATCCAGCTCGCTGTAAACCTGCTCACCGTTCTTCATCACGAAAACCGGGTCGCTGAACGCTTCGATGTTGTAGCCTTCTTTGCGCAGATCACCTTTCACCATCTTAAACGTGCCGGTCACGTCAATTTCGGGTTGGATGCGCAGGAACACCGGCACCGCATAAGCAGGCAGCTCACGGCGGACGTATTCGCTG
>JBCCUW010000071.1:0-12439 GCA_039196385.1 Pseudomonadota bacterium | reverse complement strand
CCAGTACATACTGGTGCGCCCGCCTTTCGCTGGCACGCAGATAAATACCTTGGTTATAGGCATAGCTGAACAAAAGGACATAGATCGCAGAAAGCGCAATCAGATAGCCGAGCACCAGCTGTGCCAGCGGTAGTGTCACAGCTCCCGCCCACTGCTGCAAACCCAGCAATACGCTGCTGCAGACCAAGGCCAGCACCGGCGGCCAACCCGCCTGCAGATGCGCCTGCGCAAGTTGCAGCATGGGTTGAAAGCGCCTGTCTGCAGCGAGTGGTGAATCTATTGTGAGCCCATAACTCAGGCGCATCACCCACCTGAAGCAGACAAACCAGAGGGGCAAAAACAAGCCATAAAGCAGCAAATCCCCGTTTTGCAAAATGGTAACCGGCGGTGAATCATGACGCACAGCGTTAACAAGCACCGGCACAGTGGCCAGGAGGACCAGCAGCACAACTGGCCACCGACCAGTGCCCAGCAACACGGCATGGTGCCAATGCCGCAACTGGCGCAACACGTTGAACAAGACCGCATCGGTGCGAAGGGAGTCGGGGGTCAGCAGCATGGCGCCGGCTGCAGGAGCGGGAGACTGCGCCGGTTTTACTGCGGGATGCTCTGGGGCCCGCATCGGCTCGGGCGGGTTTCGTTGAGGCCGCTGCACGGGGGCCAAGGTGCGATAACCCCGGCGCGGCACGCTGGCTACATAAGTCGGATGGTGGGCGTTATCACCCAGCGCTTTGCGCAACTGGGAGATACGTCGGTGCACCGAGTTTTCCTCTACCACCCGTCCTGCCCAGACCTGCTGCAGAATCTCCTGGATAGACACCACTTCTCCTGGTCGAGACAGCAGCAGCGACAGTACCTGCATGGCCTTGCGTTCAAGTTTGCGCTGATCGGGCCCGCGAGATATCAGATCGAGGCTGGGTTGTACTAACCAGTCACCAAACTGCATGACAGGCTGCTCAATATTACGGCTATCGAGTGATCTGTTTACATCATGGGCATCTGTTCGATCTGCGTCCTTCTGCACGGTCTACGCCGCCTGTATGAACTCCCCCAGGACAAAATAACCTTAGATAAGTCATTGAACAAGCACAAAAAAAACGCTGCATCAGGCAAACATCAGACATTCATCAGCCGTCCTGTCTAAAAATACCGCCGGGCAAGGAGTAGCCTCAACAATGTAGTAGACACAAAAACCCAAAATCAGGAGCTATCCAAGTGAAAAAAATCTACTCGATGATCGCCGTATTGACCTTATTCGTAACAAGCACAGCCCAAGCTGCGGAGGTGTTGTCCGTTTCCGCCTGGCAACCCAACCCGGGCAAAATGGCAGCGAGTTACGCTGCTGCCGCAGAAGCCAAAGAGCTACATGAAGCCTTGGGCGCGGAGGTGCGCATTATCCAGACTTTTGCGGGCACCATGAACTATTCGATGAGCTTCGATAGTTGGCAAGCCTGGGCGGAGTTTGCTGCCAAAGCGGCGACCGATCCCAAAATCCAGAAGTTTCAGGCTGACTCGCAAAAACGCCAGTCAGCGACCTTTCTGGGTACCAACATGATTGAAATCGTCTCGCCAGCAGACGAAGTGGGTTCTGTGTTTGAAGCTACAAGCTGGAAGCCCATGCCGGGCAAAAACATGGCGCTGATGCAAAGCGCCATGAAAGCAAAAGCCATCCATGAAAAAGAGGGTGTTAACGTCAGCATTGGCTGGGCCAAAAACGGCAACCTGGTCTACATTACGTCTTACGCTGATTGGGGGGCTTACGCTAAATACAACGACGCTGAAATGAGTGAAGCTTTTCAGGCGTACTGGCAGGAGGCCAGTCAGGACCCCTCGGGCACACTGGTTGGAAACAGTATGGGTATGGAGCGCTAATTTGCTTTCATAATTTGCTTGCCTAGTTTGCTTGCGAATGCGGGACGAGACCCTGCAGCTCGACCCGGCGCGCTCAAACGGAGCTGAACGGCGGGCCCTTATCGGGCCCCGCCTGCCCCCCTACCTTACCTCTATACTTTACCGCCTCTATACCTCGCCACTCTGTGATCTGCTAACCTGCAACCATATACCGCAATTGTGCGCCACCGGAGAGGGCATTTATGACAAGACCCTTTGTCGTCGATATGGACTCCCACGTCATGGAGCCACCGGATCTCTGGGATAACTATCTTGAATCCAAATATCTCGATCGCTCTATCCAAGTGCGACGCAACGCTGACGGCCTGGAAGAGCTGGTGGTGGACAACAAGGTCCTGCTGAAAGGCCGTCTGGCGGCTCTGGGGGGTGTCGACCACGCCGCAGAGCAGTTGTTTATTGAGCCTGACATTCCCTATCTTGAAGGTTGTCCACCCGCCAGTTATGAAACCCAGGCCCGGGTCGAATTACTCAACGAGTGGGGTGTCGACGCCGGGGTCGTGTTTCCCACCATCGGTATCTTGTGGGACAAACCCGAAGATCCGGAGCTGGCAATGGCCTACGCCCGCGCCTACAACAACTGGCAATGGGACTTTGCCTCACCCGCTCTGGATCGCATCATCCCCATTGCCCATATCCCCCTTTACGATGTGGATCTGGCGTTAGAGGAGCTACGACGTTGCTTGAAGTTAGGGTTCAAGGGGATGTTCCTGGCGCCTGAACCGGTGAACGGTTTGCGCCCTTCTCACCCCAGTTTTGACCCGCTCTGGCAGGAACTGGTGGCAGCGGACCTACCCATTTGCATACATCTTATTGTGCGCTTCGACCGAGTGGTAAATCTATCTGCCACAAACTGGTGGAACGCTGAAAAAGAACCGATGAACACCGTGTTTTCTTTTGCGCTGGGTGGCGCCATGCAACTGATTCCTGCCGTTGCTGCGCTGGTTTGTGACGGCCTGTTCGACCGCTTTCCCAAGCTTAAGGTGGCCATTGTCGAATCCGGCGCCGGTTATGCCAGCTACCTGATGGACCGGCTGGATGAGAAACATGCGCGGTTTGGCAAGCTGGCGCCCATCAAGCGCAAACCCAGTGAATACCTGCGGGAGAACTTCTGGTTTGTCATGGATCCGTCAGAGCGCTCCATCGATGCGCAGTGTGATCTGTTGGGCGAAGAACACTTTCTGTGGGGCAGCGACTATCCGCACATAGACTCGCATACTACCGCCATGCAGGAAGTACATACCGCACTGGCGCCCATGTCGGAAAAGCGCCGCAACCTGGTGCTGGGTGAAAACGCGGCTGTATTGTTCAATCTCAAACGCTAGTCGTCGTGCGCATCGGCTTTCTACATACCGCAGACGTACACCAGATCACCTTTGACAAGCTGTTGAACGCCTACCCGGAGGCCCGGGCTGAACATCGCATACACCCAGAGTGGTTGAGTCGCGCCCAGCAGGAGGGTTTGACAACAGACCTGCAGCAGTTGGTTACACAGGCGCTGACCGAACTGGCTGCCACCAACGACGCGGTCGTCTGCACATGCTCCACATTGGGGCCAATTGTCGACCTTTTGCAACAGACGAAAATCCTGCGGGTTGATCAACCCATGATGGCCCGCGCTGTCCGCCACAGCCCGGTGCTACTTGTTATGTGTGTCGCCAGTACCGTGCCGGTCAGTACCGCTCTGCTACAGGCAGAGTTCAGCCGTCAGCAACAGCCCGAAGCTATGCAGACGCTGCTGTGCGAAAGCGCCTGGGCTTTTTTTGAACAGGGGGATCTTACGGCTTACGGGCGTGCGATCGCGGATGCCGTTTGCGATGCTGTGGGAGCGAACCCAGAATTGAAGTGTATTGTTCTAGCGCAGGCGTCCATGCGCGCCGCAGAACCCTATCTGGAGCATCTGGATATCCCGGTGCTGAGTTCGCCAGAACTGGCGGTTGAGCGGGCTGTAGCGCTGGCCGCGCAACAGGCTCAAACTTGAATCAGTCGCTACTCTACCGTCACCGACTTCGCCAGGTTTCGCGGTTGATCCACATCGGTGCCTTTGAGCACAGCCACATGATAAGCCAGCAACTGCAAGGGCACGACATACACAATCGGCGCCAGCAGCGGGTCAACGTCGGGTAAATCGATAACCGTCACGCCGGGCTCTTCTTTAAAGTCGCTGTCTTTTGCAGCAAACACATAAAGCTGGCCACCCCGGGCGCGCACCTCATGCAGGTTGGACTGCAATTTCTCCAACAGTTCGTCGTTCGGCGCCACGGCAATCACCGGCATATCGTCGTCGACCAATGCCAGGGGGCCATGCTTGAGTTCACCCGCCGGATAACCCTCAGCGTGGATATAAGAGATTTCTTTCAGTTTAAGTGCACCTTCCATGGCCACCGGGAACATCGTGCCGCGACCCAGAAACAGTGCGTGGTTGCGATCAATAAATTGTTCGGATAAACGGCAGATGCGCTGATCTAACGTCAACGCTTCACTGACTTGCGAGGTCAACTTGTGCATGCCGCTGACCAGCGCCCGCTCCGTCTCGTCTTCAAGCCCGTGTCGTCGCGCGATGAGAATGGTCATCAGCATCAGATCGGTCAGCTGGGCCGTAAACGCCTTGGTCGAGGCCACACCGACTTCCGTGCCGGCCTGAATCATCAGAGCAATATCACTCTCGCGCACCAACGAACTGGTTGGGACATTACAGATGGTCAGGGTAGCAAAATAGCCAGCTGATTTAGCGATGCGCAGCGCGGCCAATGTGTCTGCCGTTTCACCAGACTGGGAAATGCTGACAAACAAAGACCGTTCCGGTACTGCAATGCGCCGATAGCGGAATTCGCTGGCAATCTCCACTTGGCAGGGAATACCCGCCAATTCTTCGATCCAGTAACGCGCCACTGAGGCGGCGTAATAACTGGTGCCACAGGCGACCAGCGTTACCACCTGGACCTGATCAAAAATTTCTGCGGCATTCACCCCGAACGCTTGCTCCAGAACCCGGTGACGCCCTAGACGACCTTCCATCGTGTCTTTCAGCGTCTGCGGCTGCTGGAATATTTCTTTCTGCATGTGATGTCGATAGCGACCTTTGTCGATATCGTCATGCCCCATCTCAACATGGACGTCAGCACGCACCACCGACTTATCGTCAGTGTTCCAAACAGAGATGCTGTTGGCCCGCAGCTCAACTAAATCGCCTTCTTCGAGGAAAATGAATCGATCAGTCACCGCCTTCAAAGCAATCACGTCAGATGCAATGAAGTTCTCCCCGATCCCTTTACCGACCACCAAAGGGCTGCCGGAACGAGCAGCAATAATGCGCTCAGGCTCATCACGATGTATCACGCCAATGGCATAAGCACCTTCAAGTTGTTTAATCGCGGCGCGCACAGCCTCCAGCAAGTCTTCTGTGTCTCTGAGACAAAAATCGATCAGATGCGCCACGGTTTCGGAATCTGTATCGGATTGAAATTGATAACCAGAGCTTTCCAGCTCGGCGCGCAAGGTCTCATAGTTTTCAATGATGCCATTGTGCACAACCATGATCCGGTCGTTAGAGGCATGCGGATGCGCATTGCGCTCCGCAGGCAATCCATGCGTGGCCCAACGGGTGTGGGCAATGCCAATTCTACCGGCCACCGGATTAGCTTCCATATCGTTGACCAGCACCTGGACCTTGCCGAGTTGTCGGCGTCGCTCCAACTTGCCCTGTGAATTGATCACCGCCAGCCCAGCCGAGTCGTAACCTCGGTATTCCAGCCTTTTAAGTCCTTCAATGAGTATTTCAGGAACGTTTCGATCGGCGATCGCGCCTACTATTCCACACATGATTCAACTGCCTTGTTTTGGGGGTGTGCTCAGGGAGCGGGGGCTACCCAAACACCACCAATCCTTTACTCTTTCCGTTTGTCGGGTCGTACCCAGCCTTTGATATTGCGTTGTTTGCCGCGACCTACGGCCAGATCATCTTTGTCCACCGTAGATGTCACCGTTGATCCTGCTGCAACAAACGCGCCATCGTGGATATCAAGTGGCGCCACCAGCGTACTGTTAGTGCCCACGAAGACGTTGTCGCCAATGTTAGTGCTGTGTTTATTGACGCCATCATAGTTACAAGTCACTGAACCGGCGCCAACATTGCATGCTTCACCAATCACGGTATCACCAAGGTAAGCGAGATGGTTGGCTTTGGACCCGGCGCCCAATTGGGCTTTTTTGGTTTCTACAAAATTTCCAATCCGGACGCCCTCTGCGAACACTGAGCCAGGCCGGACTCGAGCAAAAGGCCCGACCGAAACATGCGCCGCAATACTGGCATCCTCTATCAACGTGTGCGCATGTACCTCGGTGAAATCACCTATTTGTGCATCTGTCACAACCGAACCCGGGCCAATTCGCACGCCTTTGCCAAGGACAACCTTGCCCTGCAACACGACATTAACGTCAAGAAAACAGTCTTCGCCGGCTTCCACTGAACCACGAATGTCCAGGCGCGTCGGATCCGCAATAGTCACGCCAGCTCGCATTAAACGCTCCGCTTCCCGCTGCTGGTAATAACGCTCCAGGGCCGCGAGTTGCACGCGGTCGTTAATGCCAGCCACTTCTTCAGGTGTATGCGCCATCACACCTTCCACAGCAACACCATCTGCCACAGCCATCGCGATGATGTCGGTTAAGTAATACTCACCCTGCTTGTTGTTGGGTTTGAGCCTGCCCAGCCATTCCTGCAAATGTGCCCCCGGCACCGCCAGGATACCGGAGTTAATTTCCGTAATAGACCGTTCTTGCTGGTCTGCATCTTTGAATTCAACAATCCGCTGAATCTCGCCCGCTTCGTTTCTGACGATGCGACCCAGCTCCGCAGGATCGGCAAAATCCGCGACCACCAGTCCAACAGACCCCTCTTTGGCGGACTCTATGGCGTTAGTGAGCACTTGCACACTTATCAGGGGAACGTCGCCGTATAGAACTACAACCACACCGTCTCCGGGTAACTGACTCATGGCGAGTTGTACCGCATGACCGGTACCCAGTTGTTCAGGTTGCTGCACCCAACGCACATCCGCATCGATACTGCCCTGGACAGTGTCAGCCTGATGGCCAACTACCACCGCAACGTTGCGCGCCGTAAGCGTTTCTGCGGTATCAATCACATGCTGCAGCAAACTGCGCCCAGCCAATGTGTGCAGCACCTTGGGGGTCGAAGAGCGCATACGGGTGCCTTGTCCCGCTGCGAGGATAACTACATCGAGATCGATCGAACTCATGACGAGAGGAGTCCCTGCTCTATTTGCCGAGCCCTGGATTATAAGGAGCAATGCACAAAAAAGGGGTGATTGTTGTCACCCCTTTTGTAAGCTGAACGTACCGCGAATCAGCGTTTCATTTTGCGCAATTCGTCAATTGTCCGCTGTTGCGCCTTGGCTGCAGCAAGTTGTGCTGCCACGACCGAGAAGTCCACCTCAGATGCCTGGTCACTGCGCGCGCGCTCTGCCGCTTCCAGGGCTTCCGCAGCCTGGGCCTCGTCGATGTCCTCAGCTCGGATCGCAGTATCCGCCAGAATGGTGATATAGCCGGGCTGAATTTCGATATAGCCACCGGAGGCAAAAAATACGTCTTCCTCGCCATCTTCCATACTTAGCTTCACGGGGCCGGGTTGGATACCTGTGAGCAGTGGCGCGTGACCGGGATAAATACCCAGGCCACCGATGGTGCCGACCGCTTCCACTTTAGTTACCGTACCGGAGAACAACTCCGTTTCTGCGCTGACGATTTCGCAATGCATTGTCGCCATGGTTCAGCCTCTCTTCAATTAAGCCGTACTAATTAAGCCGAACTGACCTTAAAGGGTCTTCGCTTTTTCAATGGCGTCTTCGATACTGCCGACCATATAGAAGGCATCTTCCGGTAAGTCATCATACTCACCCTCCAAGATGGCCTTAAAGCTGCGCACCGTGTCTTCGCGCGACACAAACTTACCGGGGTTGCCGGTAAACTGCTCAGCGACGAAGAAGGGCTGTGAGAAGAACTTTTGAATTTTACGCGCGCGGTAAACCAGCTGCTTGTCTTCTTCGGACAGTTCATCCATGCCCAGAATAGCGATAATGTCGCGCAATTCCTGATAGCGCTGCAGCATCTGCTGTACGTCCTGGGCCACACTGTAGAGCTCTTCACCCACAACCAGCGGGTCCAGCTGACGACTGGAAGAATCCAGCGGGTCGACCGCGGGGTAAATACCCAGGTCGGTAATCGCACGCGAGAGTGTTACGGTTGAGTCCAGGTGAGCAAACGTGGTAGCCGGTGACGGGTCAGTCAGGTCGTCCGCCGGCACGTATACCGCCTGCACGGAGGTAATAGAACCCGTCTTGGTTGTGGTGATGCGTTCCTGCAATACACCCATTTCTTCAGCAAGGTTCGGCTGATAACCCACCGCTGAAGGCATGCGACCCAAGAGTGCAGATACTTCCGTACCGGCCAGGGTGTAACGATAAATGTTATCCACAAACAGCAGTACATCACGGCCATCATCACGGAATTTTTCAGCCATCGTCAAACCGGTCAGAGCAACACGCAGGCGGTTGCCGGGCGGTTCGTTCATCTGGCCGAATACGAGAGAGATCTTGTCCAGAACCTCCGCTTCTTCCATTTCGTAGTAGAAGTCGTTGCCCTCGCGGGTACGCTCTCCCACACCCGCAAATACGGACAGTCCCGAGTGCTCAATGGCGATGTTACGAATCAGCTCAAGCATGGTAACCGTCTTACCCACACCCGCTCCACCGAACAGGCCAACCTTACCACCCCGGGCAAAGGGGCAGATCAAATCGATTACCTTAATACCGGTTTCGAGGATTTCGTTACCGCCCACCTGGTCTTCGTATTTCGGCGCTTTGCGGTGGATCGGCATCTGTTCCCGCGCATTCACAGGGCCTTTTTCGTCAATCGGATTACCCAGCACATCCACAATGCGCCCCAGCGTTTCTTCACCAACAGGAATGGAGATAGGCGCGCCCGTGTTGGACACCTCAAGGCCGCGAGACAAGCCATCCGACACACCCATGGCAATGGTGCGCACAACGCCGTCACCCAGCTGCTGCTGAACTTCCAGTGTCAGTCCGGTTTCGCTGACGGTGAGTGCGTCATAAACCTTGGGTACGTCACCGCGCTCAAACTCTACGTCGATGACCGCTCCGATAATTTGTACGATTCGACCGCTACTCATGCTGTGCCTCTTCTACCTGTTGTACTCGTTGTACCTGTTTTATGTGTTATTTCGCTACTCGGGTGCGCGGGCTTAAACGGCTGCCGCACCACCGACAATTTCTGAAATTTCCTGGGTAATTGCCGCCTGCCGGGCGTTGTTGTATATCAACTGCAGTTCTTCGACCAACTTTTCTGCGTTTTCGGTGGCGTTCTTCATGGCAATCATCTTGGCCGCTTGCTCACAGGCGCCATTTTCGATGACTGCCTGATACACCTGCGACTCAATGAATCGGGTCACGAGACCTTCAATCAGTTGCCGCGCATCAGGCTCATAAATATAGTCCCAACGATGCTGATAACTTTCTTCTTCATCCGGGTTCAACGGCAGCAGCTGACGAATGGTTGGCTGCTGGGTCATGGTGTTAACAAATTCGTTGCTGGCGAGGAACAGGCGATCTATCTCGCCAGCTTCGTACGCATCCAGCATGACTTTGATCCCGCCAATCAGATCAGACAAGCCAGGTGATTCACCCACATCATTCATCACGGCTTTAATATTGCCACCCACCGAGCGGAAAAACGGTCCTGCTTTGTTGCCGATCAGGCCAAGATCCGCCTTGATACCTTTGGCATCCCATTCCGCCAGGTCTTTGACCACGGTGCGGAACAGGTTGACGTTCAAGCCACCGCACAGGCCGCGATCAGTCGACACAATGATGTAGCCGATCCGCGAAATCTCCCGCTCCTGCATATAAATATGCTTGTATTCAGGATTGGAATTCGCCAGGTGACCAATGACCCCGCGGATACGTTCGCTGTAGGGTTTGCCTTCCGCCATCTTGGTCTGCGTGCGGCGCATTTTGCTCGCCGCTACCATCTGCATGGCACTGGTGATCTTCTGCGTGTTCTGTACGCTATTGATCTTGGTCTTAATCTCTTTGCCGACAGCCATCAGTCAGTACCTTAAAACGTTTGCGTGGCTTTGAATTTCTCAATAGCGCCTTTCAGCGTCGCCACAACATCATCGTTGTAGGTGCCATTTTCGTCGATGTCATTCATGAAATCGGTGTGCTCGCTACGCATGTAGCTCAGCAGCGCGGCTTCAAAGTCCAGCACCTTGTCAACTTCGACATCTTCCAGATAACCTTCGTTGGCGGCAAACAGCACCGTGCCCATTTCCGCCACGGACATGGGTGAATACTGTTTCTGTTTCATCAACTCAGTAACGCGTTCACCGTGCTCTAGCTGCCGACGGGTGGCATCATCGAGATCTGACGCAAACTGGGAGAAAGCAGCAAGTTCGCGATACTGCGCCAGGGCCAGCTTGATACCGCCTGAGATCTTCTTCATGAAGGGCACCTGGGCGGAACCCCCTACCCTCGATACCGACGTTCCGGGATTCATAGCCGGACGCAAACCAGAGTTAAAGTTTTCGGTTTCCAGAAAGATCTGGCCATCGGTAATGGAGATCACGTTGGTCGGTACAAACGCCGAAATATCACCCGCCTGGGTTTCAATTACAGGCAGCGCGGTTAAGGAACCGGTCTGCCCCTTGACGGCGCCGTTGGTGTAGCCTTCTACATAATCGGCGTTGACTCGCGCAGCGCGCTCAAGCAGGCGCGAGTGCAGATAAAAAACATCACCAGGATAGGCTTCGCGGCCCGGCGGACGCTTGAGAAGCAATGAGATCTGGCGGTAAGCCCAGGCCTGTTTCGTCAAATCATCGTAAATCACCAGCGCGTCTTCACCATGATCGCGGAAGTACTCACCCATGCTGCAGCCGGAGTACGGGGCAATAAACTGCATGGGCGCAGGCTCCGCTGCACTGGCGGCAACGACCGTGGTGTACTCCATCGCGCCGTATTCTTCCAGTGTGCGCACAATGTTGGCGATAGTGGACATCTTCTGGCCAATGGCGACATAGACACACTTAATCCCACTACGCTTCTGATTGATAATGGCATCGATGGCGATTGCGGTCTTACCAATCTGGCGGTCGGCAATAATCAGTTCGCGTTGCCCGCGACCGATCGGCACCATCGCGTCCACACATTTCAGCCCGATCTGCACCGGCTGATCCACGCTCTGCCGCTGAATTACACCAGGGGCTACTTTTTCAATGGGTGAAGTTTCACTGGCATTCAACGGACCTTTGCCATCAATGGGGTTACCCAATGAGTCAACCACTCGGCCAAGCAATTCGCGGCCGACCGGCACCTCCAGGATGCGACCAGTACAACGCGCTGTCATGCCTTCGGTCAGACCTTCGTAGTCACCCAGGATAACCACACCGACCGAGTCTCGCTCCAGGTTCAACGCCATGCCGTACAGGCCGCCGTCGAATTCAATCATCTCACCGTACTGAGCGTCAGCCAGACCATGGATACGCACAATACCGTCCGATACACTGACAATTGTGCCTTCGTTCTGTGCTTCTGCTTTTACATCCAGACCCTGAATGCGGTTCTGAATGATGTCACTGATTTCCGAGGGATTCAGTTGTTGCATGGTGCCTTCCTTTTAAGACTATGCGGAGAGCGTTTCCGCTAATTTATTCAATTTGCCTCGAACCGACCCGTCGATAACAATGTCGCCGGCGCGCACGATGGCACCCCCAATCAGACTCTTATCTACGCTGGTTTCTATACTGATTTCTTTGTCGAATCTGGCGTTCAAAGCACTCGCCAGTTGTGCACTTTGTGTATCCGTCATGCTGTATGCTGATATCACCTGCACATCCAGGCTGCGCTCTTCTTCTGCGCGCAATTCTTCAAACTGGCTGCGGATTTCTCCCACCAGGGTCAGCCGATCATGGTCGGCCAGGGCCTGGAGAAACTTTTTGCCCCGATCATCAAGTTCGTCGCCACAAACTTCAGCCAACCGAAACGCTTTCGCGCTGGCGGGCATGTCCGGGCTGTCGAGCAGCAGATCAACGGTTTCGTTCTGCGTGATACCATCGATCACCGCAAGCATCCTCGACCACTGATCCAGGCTGCTTTCGCGTTTTGCCAGATCAAAGGCTGCGTTGGCGTAAGGCCGCGCAATTGTTGCTAATTCGGCCATGGTTTAGAGCTGTCCTGCCAGCTTATCCAGCATTTCACTGTGCTTGGCTTCGTCAACGCTGCTTTCGAGAACTTGTTCCGCACCGCTGATCACCAGGGTGGAAACCTGCGCACGCAAGGCTTCTTTGGCGCGGTTCATTTCCTGCTCCACTTCCGCCTTGGCTGCTTCGATCACTTTGTCAGCCTCAACCCTGGCGTCCGTCTTGGCTTCTTCGATCATCTGATTGGCACGATTGCGGGCCTGCTCAATCAGCGCAGCAGCTTCTTCTTTCGCT
>JBCCUW010000070.1:0-12609 GCA_039196385.1 Pseudomonadota bacterium | reverse complement strand
TGTACGCGTACCATTCCGACGGACCAGCGCTCTGGCCACCCAATTTATCCAACCGAGCGATCAGGTTGGGAAACCACCGCGCAAGAACGGCCAGACCACCGGGCAGCAGGTGGTGGGAGCGGGATTTGCCGGCCTGGTCGCCGCGCGGATGTTGTCGGCCTATGCTGACCAGGTCATCCTGCTGGACCGAGACACAATTCCGTCGGGCCCGACAATCCGTCGAGGTACGCCGCAGGCGCATCATCAACATCACCTGCTGCCCGGTGGTCTGGCCGTTCTTGCGCGGTGGTTTCCCAACCTGATCGCTCGGTTGGATAAATTGGGTGGCCAGAGCGCTGGTCCGTCGGAATGGTACGCGTACACACCACGGGGCAAAACGTATCGGGTGTCACGTTTTCAGCCCTCGCCAATTGCACACCGGCCACCCTTGCGCATGCAGTCCCGCGCGCTGCTGGAGTACTGCCTGCGACAGGACGTGGAACAACTTCCGAATGTCACGTGCCGGTACGATGTTGCTGTTGACGGTGTGCTCTGGGCGCAACGCAACGTCTGTGGTGTCACCACGAGCAACGGTGCAAAACTCAGCGCGGATCTCGTGATTGACGCTAGCGGTCGGGTCAGTCGTACGCTGGGATGGCTGAAACAGGCGGGTTATGCCACGCCCCCGGCATCCGTGGTGAACTGTGATTTTGCGTATGCTTCGATGTTTTTCCGTCCGGCAGATGCGAGCGCTGTTGACGGAACAGGTTTTATGGTGTCATCCGCTCAGGAGGGTGAATACACAAAACGCGGCGGTTCGTTGGTAAACATCGAAGATGGGCGCTGGCTGGTCACCCTGGCCGGACGTTTGGGCGACTATCCACCTAAGGATGAGGAAGGTTTTTTTGCCTACGTGCGTACCTTACATACGCCGATCATGGCCGAGTTGCTCGCCGCCGCAGAACCGGATAGTGCCCCCCATCAATATCGCTTTCCAGCCAGCGTAAACCGTCACTACGAACGTCTGGAAGCTTTTCCAGAAGGGTTGTTACCAGTCGGTGATGCAATCTGCCATATTAATCCCGGTTATGCGCAGGGGATGTCGTATACCTGTCGTCAACTTGAGCAGTTGGATCAGATCCTGCGTGCGCGTAAGCAAGAATCCCGTTTGCGCAACCTCTGGCCTGAGTTTTTTGCATGTGCTTACCAACAAAGCCGTGCGCCATGGTTGTTTGCAGCCCTCGTCGACTTTTCAAAACAAGGTACCACCGGCGACTTTCCGGAGCATGAACGACCGGCGATCACGCGCTTGCGGCATTTATCAGCACTGGCAGATCGTGGTGATGCGGCTGCTGCCGACCTGGTGGATGCAGTATTTGACATGGAGCGCCCTCTGTCAGCACTGCTGTAGTGTGCCCGCTTGTCAGTTGCTGACGGACCAATATGACTCGGTTAGACACGTGCGGCGAAACCAGCGACACATTCCAGGGTGGCCGGGTTCAATAGCGCATTTCCGCCAAGTACTTCCACATGGTACGACTGGCCGGGGACTGCACCCACTGGGTCTTCACCGCGGGCAACTTTTTCTGCTTCCTGGCGGAAAAAACGGCGCGACAAAGCGGTGCCCTTGTCACCGGCCATCAGGTGTTCTTCGCTGTGCAAAGTAATATCACCCTGACCTTTCTGCGCGACATAGTCCGTCTGCCAGCGCTGGTGGTCTTCTAAAGACCAGTTCACAAACGGTCTGTCATGATCGGGGCCCCAGTCGTCCTCCAGCATGGGTATCCGCGCGGGTTGCATCGGTTGGTCTTTCTGCATTCTGGCCAGTCCGAAGATCGAATAGTTGGTATCGTCGTGTGCAACGGTCCAGCTCAAGTTGGCGCGCCCCAGATCTTCATCGGTTACCCCGGCTGTCGCATTCAGGTTCGGCATGATCACCTGGCTCAGCCGTTGTTGCATCGTGCCGTCTGCAAGTGTGCGTTTCTGAATGGAGATCACGCCGTCCTGAGTTTCTTCAAAACGCACGTCCGGGATGATCCCCAGATTCGGTGAAAACTGTGGGCCGTTGATTGAATAGTGCAACACACAGACATGGAACGGGTCCATCCAGTTGTCATACATCTGAAACCAGTTGTAGTCGCCCTGAGCCGCCAGTTTGGGGTGTGATGGACCGTTGGGCCCGGTGTCCCAGCGGTAGGGGACCAGCACTTCGTTGGCGGCCATGTCCTGTTCAATGGAAAACGTTGGAAAGTCGGGTTGTTTGTCTGCAGGGCCCATATAAACCCACAGCAAACCGTGCTTCTCTGCAATGGGATACCAGGGTTGACGCACCCGGTGCCGCAATTTTTCGTTCTTTTCCGTCGGGATCTCCAGACAGTGGCCCTGTGCGTCAAACTTCCAGCCGTGGTAGCAGCAGCGAATGCCATCATCCTCCACCTTACCGTAAATCAGATCCGTACCCCGGTGCATACAGCGCGGGTAGAGCAGTCCCGGCGTACCGTTGCCGTCCCGGTACAACAGCAGACACTCGCCAAAAATTTTGACGTGCTTGGGGAGTTCGCCAGCCTCCCGGGCATGCGCAAAAGGTTGCCAGTAGCGCCGCAGCAGTTCGCCGCCGCGGGTACCCGGGCCGACGCGCACCAGATCGTCGTCGCTGGAAGCTGGTGGTCGCCCGTATGCTCGACCAGACTGATAAGCATCATCCTGAGTTAACGTTTGTCGTGCGTCCGCCTCTTGCTCTGCTTCGGCCATGATTCACCCCCGTGCTCATGTATCTGAATTAGATTACACCCCACTTGAATCTACGCCGAGTGGCTTGGCGGCGCAAGGCCGTCAGCCATTGGGGTTGTTGGGGTTACAAGAGCTGCGTTTGCTCTTGCGTGTTGGCAACGGTTGACCTCAGGCCAACGCAATCTGTTCAGCCTCGGTTTGCAGGCGGTCAAGAAAAACCTGCAGGCTGCCGACCTGGATCTGCATGGAAGATCCGTCTATCAATGCGGTGATCAGGCGTACACGCAGGCGGGCCTCCTCTGCAGATAATTCAGGGTTCATTTGCCGCACGGGCTGTTCAAGCGCCGTGTAGAACGTGGCATAGATTTGCCTGTACAGCTGACGATACACCGGGTTGTGCAGCGACAGGGTCGTGAGGGTAGAGAACAGGATGCCGCTTTGGCCGCGCCAACGTACGACCAGCTCTTCAACAATCGCGCGGAAAGTGGCGGCGGGGGTTGTGCAGTCTTGTTGCCGCTGGCGGATAGCCTCGATATCCGCCTCTGCCTCCCGCTCGATGAGGTGCAGTATCAGTGTTTCGCGGGTTTTGAAATAGTATTGCAGATTACCCAGCTTCATGTGCAGCGCATCCGCCAGGTCGCGCATCACAAAGGCTTCATAACCTCTGTCTACCAGTTGCTTGCGGGCTGCCTGGACGATCCGCTCGCGTGTGGCTGAACCCTTGCTGGTTAAAGCAGGATTTGCAGATGTGGGATCTTTCGCCATTCCGGTCTTTTTTAGGTCGTTGACAAAATAGGTTGAAGACCTATAATACGCGCCACCTTAAGTCACGGCAAGTTGCGCCGCAATCAGCACCAGAACAGAGGCTTCAGTATGGAAATTACGGCAACAGATACAAAGCAAATGGAAACTTATGCGTCGGACATTCCTGAGCTGGTCTGGGCGACCGGTCCGGCGTCTTACGCTTATCACTTTGCTGAGCGTAGTCTGTTTGATGCCATTGTGCTGGGCTCGTGGCGTGCTGACGGCACCCTGTTCGCGGCTGACGCAACAACTCTGGCGGTGGAAAATGGTCAGTTGATGGGTATTGAGATTGGCATGCCGGGCACAGAGTACCGGGCTCGCCAACGGGCGCTTGGGGAGATCTGGCAGGCGCTGCTGGCCGACGGACTGTTGCACCAGGAAGATGTAGCGGGGGTACTGGAGCGTTCCGAGTATGCCAGCTGGCTCAATCCGGTCATTCACACTGACACGTACTATATACATGCGTTATCGGTGAAACCGGACTTTCGCGGCAAGCGCGTGGGCTACCATCTGCTTAACGCCGCCATGCAACGGGCGCGTGAGCAGGGTTTTGCCAAGTTGCAGCTGGACGTGATGTCAGATAATCCGGCTGTCGATTTTTATCGCGCGGCAGGTCTGGAGCTGCTAGCGGAGACAACGGCGCCAAAGCCTGCAGCAGGCGGTGTACCGCCGGAATACCGCATGGGTATCAGGCTGAAGTGAGCGCCTGGTTATACCGCTTGATCAACCCACCGGTGCGCATTTTGCTGCGTTCGCCGCTGCATGGTTTGATGAGTCAAAACACTTTGCTGCTGGATTTCACCGGCCGCCGTTCGGGCCGAGCGTTGTCAACGCCGATCAGTTATCACGTTGAAAACCAGGTGGCCCACTGTTTTACCAATCGTGGCTATGGCTGGTGGCGAAATCTGACCAACGGCCAATCCGTATGCGTCACGATTCGTGGCCAGCGTTGGCGCAGTGAGCCGGTGGTGGAGCAAGCCGACCATGACCTGATGGTCCGGCGATTGGATCGCTTTCTGCGCGCTGTGCCCAGAGATGCTGCGCACGCTGGCGTCAAGCTTGATGCAAATGGGATACCTGACGCGCTGGATCTGCGCAGTGTGGTATCTGACATGGTTTATCTGCAATTTCCCCTGGAGGAAGCCCATGGCTGAACGATTTAAAACTGCGCAGGAAATAGCACACTTTGTGGCTGAACCGCGCCTCGCGATTCTCATGTACTCGGGCAAAGGGCCCGCACCAACGGGTGTCCCTGTCTGGTTTGACTGGGACGGCCAGGTGGTGCGTATGTTTGCGGGGCGCACCAGTCCCAAGGTCAGGTGGTTGACCGAGAACCCCGAGGTTTCCGTCCTCGTGACCAACCGAGTCGGTGAGCCTGAAGCCTGGGTGGCCTTTGATGGCAGCGTTGAAGTCCAAGATTTTGCGGTAGATGAATGGACCACTCTGATTGACCGGGTGGCGCCTCGCTACTGGGACTTGTCTGAGCCGGCTTACGCAAAAGAGATCGCCGGTTGGCGCGCTGCGCCCGAATCGTTTGTTTCGCTGGTGCTGGTACCCGACAAAATACGCTCAGGCGGTTGAGCTGTCGTCTGAATTCGTTACAGATTTAACAGCTCAGTATTTCCGCCGGTTGCTACCGTATTGGCGGTGATGACTTTTTCGTGAACGAATCTGCGTAAGTAGTTGGGCCCACCCGCCTTGGGTCCGGTGCCGGACCGACCTTGTCCGCCAAACGGTTGGCTCCCCACGACCGCACCGGTGATATTGCGATTCACATAGAGGTTACCGGCATTGATGTGCTCGGCAACATAAGCCGCGCGCGCATCAATGCGGGTATGAATACCGCCTGTCAGACCAAAGCCGGTGCTGTTGATCTCAGAGACAACCTGCTGCAGTTGGTCTGCGGCAAAGCGGATCACATGGAGGATTGGTCCGAAATGCTCATCCTCAAGGACATCGATGGTCGGAATTTCAGCCAGCGTGGGCGCCACAAAAAATCCTTGTTGGCAGGCCGGCGTCAAATTGATCTGGTGGCGAAGCCAACCCTGGGCGCGCAATCTGCTGATGTGAGTGTGCAGGTTTTTTGCCGCCCTGGCTGAAATGACCGGACCAATATCCGTGGCCAGGCGGCTCGGATCGCCGACGGTCAGCTGTTCCATTGCGCCGATCAGCAGAGTTATCGCTACATCAGCAATTTCCTCCTGCAGGTACAGCACCCGCAGTGCTGAGCAGCGTTGGCCGGCGCTTAAGAACGCCGATTGGATAACGTCATCTGTGACCTGCTCGAGCAGTGCGGTGGAATCGACAATCATGGCGTTCTGACCGCCGGTTTCTGCGATCAACGGTGCGATTCCACGCTCTGCTGCCGCCATTGTTAAGTTTATGTGTCGAGCTGTCGCGGTGCTGCCAGTAAATGCAACCCCGGCAACGAGAGGATGCTGCACGGCAATGTTGCCGACGCTGCCGTCTCCGGTAATGGACTGGCACACGTCTTGAGGTATGCCTGCCGCATGCATTATTTGGACGCAGCGGCGTGCAATCAGCGGGGTTGCTTCTGCGGCTTTGGTTACGACGGTATTGCCGGTGACTAGAGCAGCGCTGATCTGACCGACAAAAATAGCGAGTGGAAAATTCCACGGGCTGATGCAAATCCAGACGCCGCGGCCCTGCAGTTGCAGCGTATTGAGCTCGCCGGTAGGACCAGGCAGAACCGTTTCCTGACTCATCAGATATTCTGCCTGCTGCGCGTAGTAGCGACAGAAGTCAACGGCTTCACGTACTTCGTTGATGGCATCCGTAATGGTCTTACCTGCTTCGTGGACAAGCAGGCCTACCAGTTCTGTCCGGGCGGCTTCCAGAGCGTCAGCGCACTGCAACAGCCGGGTTTGGCGCTCGATAACGCCGAGCGCATCCCAAGCCATATGGGCAGCTTGGGCCGACTCGATCACCGCGGGCACTTCTGCAGCAGGTGTATCCGGCACATGGCCAAGGCATAGCGTCTGATCGTAAGGCGCGGTGATTCTGCGCGCAGTGGTGAAATCGGTCTGACCAGCCTGTGCTTCTACTTCTGCTGTTGTCAGCGTCTGCAGGTGTGTGGCCAGATCTTGCTCGAATTGTTCGCAAGTCTTGCGATCTGCCAGATCCACCCCGGCAGAGTTGCGCCGCCCAGCGAATAATTCGCCAGGCGCGCGTATTGCCGGGTGGGTGTGCATGTTTCTGTTCGCCACGACCTCCAGGGGGTCGCGGATCAACTCTGCGGGTGTGATAGCGGCGTCCAGAAACCGATTCACGAACGAGCTGTTGGCCCCGTTTTCCAGTAAGCGACGTACCAGGTAGGCCAACAGATCCTCGTGGGAGCCCACCGGTGCGTATGTCCGCACTGGCGGGAAGTCTCTGAGTGTCTCGCGTGCAGTGTTGTACAGCACCTCACCCATGCCGTGTAAGCGCTGGAGTTCAAAACGTTTGCCCCGACCCAGTTCGACAATCGCCGCCAGCGTGTGCGCGTTGTGTGTGGCGAACTGTCCAAATAACTGTTCCGGGTGTTGCAGAATTTTGCGCGCGCAAACCAGATAAGACAGGTCAGTGTTGGCCTTGCGGGTATACACCGGGAAATCAGGCAACCCGGCCTGCTGAGCGTGTTTAATCTCTGTATCCCAGTAGGCGCCTTTGCCCAGGCGTACGTTAAACACGCAGTTGTGCGCAGTGGCCAGTTCAATCAGCCAATCCAGCAAAGCAGGCGCACGCTTGCTGTAAGCCTGGACAACAAAACCCACGTTGTGGACTTTGTATTTGTGCACCAACGCGCTGAACAGGTCTATGGATAGCTCCAGACGGTCAGCCTCTTCAGCGTCTATGGCAAGCGTCAGGCCCAGCGCAGCAGCAGCTTCGCTCAAAGCCGCCAGTTCAGGTAACAATTCAGCCATCACGCGATGGTGTTGCGCCGTTTCGTAACGAGGATGCAGGGCGGACAGTTTGATGGAAATTGAATTTGCCTGGCCTGTCCGCGCACCACCCACGGTTTGGATTGCGTGCAGATAACTGTCGAAATAGCGCTCGGCAGTGGCGGTGTCGCGGGCCGCTTCGCCGAGCATGTCAAATGAATAGGCCTGGTCCTGATCGCGTCGCAGCAACGCACTTTCAATCGTCTCGCCAAGGACAAACTCCCGGCCGAGAATCTGCATCGCCGAACGCACGGCGGCTTGTACCACCGGCTCGCTGACACGCGCGACCAGGGACTTCAGCCAACTGATCGGTGCTCTGGTCAACTCGTCATCCAGTTCGACAATACGGCCGGTAAGCATCAGTGCCCAGGTTGAGGCATTGACCAGCAGCGAGTCGGCGTTACCGGCATGTTCAGCCCAATCGGCGCTGCCCAGCTTGTCCGCGATGAGGAGGTCTGCCGTATCCCAGTCCGGGACTCGCAGCAGGCTTTCCGCCAGGCACATCAGCGCAATGCCCTCGCTGTTGCTTAAGCCGTATTCACCCAGAAAAGTGTCCAGCAGGGGCTTGGTATGCCGTGGATGTCGTGCTTGTGCAACCAGTTGCGTGGCGGTTTGCTCGATGGCTCGAGCTTGCGCCGGGGTATACGCTGGTTGTTGCAATAACGCTGCCACGGCCTGTGTCTCTTCCATATATTTAGCCCTGCGCAGGGCGTCACGACACGCGGACAGGCTCATCAGGACAAACCTCGCTGCAGGTCAAACACGTTGCCAGTATAGCCCAGGTTGCACCGGCAAATATCTGCCAACAACGCTTCAGGCGCAGGAGTGGGTTGTGTTAAAAAGCAGCGAAGGCATCTGTTTAATGAAGCTGATGAAGGAGTTTAGATTTGTCTAGCAAACTGATCCTGCTTGCGATGTGCCCGATGTTGTTTGTGTTACCGTCGCACGCAGATTCTCTCAAAATTACGGTCACCAACGTGGCGCAGACCAGTGGCAATATCATGCTGCAACTGGTCAGCAGCGAGGGTGAATTTAAGGGCGAGGGCACACCGGTTGCCCAACTCCAGCAGCGTGCGGTGGCGGGCGCCATGTCATTTCATTTTGACAACCTGGCCACCGGAGAATACGCCTTTCGTATCAGCCATGACGTCAACGGCAACCAGACAGTTGATACAAATATGATGGGCATTCCCACTGAGCCCTGGGCGTTCTCCAATAATGCCAGCGGCACTTTTGGTCCGCCGAAGTGGAAGCGCGCGCGTTTTATGGTGGACGGTGAAGTTGTCCAGACCATCGAACTCAATCGTTAGGCGTTAGCCAATAGCCTGGCAACTTGCTCCAGTGCGATCGTTCGGGGTAGCGGTTCAGCTTCCAGATCCGGATGGTTTTCCCGGAGTTGCCTGTACATGGCAATCAGATGAAAGCTGAGCAGTGGCTGCTGCAGAGCTTTGATTGTGCTGAGCAGGGCAGCGGCCTGCGGCTGTAAATCCCGAGCCAGCATCACGTAGATGGCCGGCACCAGCAAATCCGGCAGGCCAGCACTACCCGCCTGGGTCAGGCGCTTCTGCACCTTGCGCATCAGCTCAAGGCTGTTATCGATACGCTGGTGTTGCGCAAAAACGCAGGCCAGCAGCAGTTCAGCTGACCACACCAGATGTGCCTCCGGGCGTTTATCCAGGCGCTCCGCCCAGGTCAGCGCAGTGGCCGGTTCAATCGATGCTGAACTTGCGATCAGGACCGATGCAGCGTTGCACGTGAGATTATTCAATGGCTCGTGCCAGTGTTGCTCAGTGATCGCTCGTGCGTAGGTACATGCGGTGGCGTATTCGCCCGCCATGGCGAGCTGCCATGCCCGGAATGTATTGGCGGCATCAACCAGTTCAAGTCGACCTTGGCTGCTGGCCAGATTGACTGCACGGTCCAGTTGGCGACTGGCCTCTGCAGGGTCAGTAAAACTGGTTCTTGCGGCGAGTAGAATCAATTGTGAAGCAATCTCGTTGTCATTACCCCACGCTTCCGCGGCGCTGACCCCGGCCTGAGCGTGCTCCGCCAGCAAGTCCGGCCGCAGCAGGATCATCCCGCAAACAGCGGCGACTGCGTGTAAACGCGACAAAGACCGTGGCTCCTGTGTAGCCTGCAGGTAGCGTTGCAGTCGATCATACTGCTCTCTTGCGCGCACCCCTTCGTCCAACTGCATGGGCAGCGCAAGCGCGGAGCACAGCGTCGCCAGTGCGTCGCTGTTGCCTGTGTTAAACAGATAGTCCTGGGCGGCAACAATATCGTCGTAGTGGCTGATCGCCCATCGCGCCAGAGTAAAATCGTGTCTATGACGCAGCGGATTGTCGCCGACTTGCTGCAAGCACCAGGCGGCGTGTCTGCCGGCATTGTTGAGTTGAGTTTTTTCATCAGACTGGAACAGGGCAAACATCCGCACGGACTCTAACAAACGCCATTGAGATCCCTCGGTGTTCGTTCTGCTGATCAGGCTCAACTCCACGAAACGAGCCAGGGCCTGGCTGCCGCCTGCCGGGACCATGCCGTCCAGTAGCATTTCCGCATCCTGGATAGTAAACACCGAAGGAAACACCGCCAGCTGGCTCAACAGATCTTTTTCCACGCGGGTCAGCAGGGCCCAGGTGTCGGCCAACACCGTTTGCAGATTGGTCTGGCGACGATTGCCGATACGCCGGCGCCCACTCAGTACTTCAAAGCGACGATCCAGGCGGGCACTCAGCTCTTCCAGGGATAAATGGCGCAACTGAGCTGCGGCGAGTTCAATGGCCAGCGGCAGGCCATCCAATTGCTCGCAGATATGTGCAATGGTGGATCTTGCGCGGTTTTGCTGGACCGCACCGTGCAGCTTGGCGGTGCTCAGAAACAGCGCCACGGCCGGCGACGCGCCTGCGGAATCGTCGACCGCCAGCGGTTTCAGATAAAACTGATACTCATCCGCCAGATCCAAAGGGTCACGGCTGGTGAGCAGGAAACTGGGGGCTTGGGTAAATTCCAGCAGGTGATCCATGATCTGGGCAACGTCATCTTCGATGTGTTCACAGTTGTCGAAGATCAGCAGCATGTCCCGGTGGCATAAGTGGCTTTGCAGTTGCTCCCGGGTGTTGCCGGAATTGAGTCGCAGGCCAAGGGTATTGGCGATGGCGTAGTCAATGCCGGTAGCATCGGTCACTGGCACCAGATCGATAAACCAGACGCCAGCCGCGTACTCATCCTGCAAGTGCCTTCCCGACGTGCGGGCCAGAGCAGTTTTGCCGGTGCCGCCAATTCCCAGCAGCGTCACCATCCGATGACGCTGCAGGGCTTGCCGGCAACGTTGCAGCTCCATGTCCCGCCCGAACAGCGGGGACCGCGGCACCCCGAGATTGCCGGCTGGCGTCGTCGCTGCGGGGGCTGCAGGTTGGCTTGGGCGGTGTCGACCGACCTCAGCGATAAACTGATACCCTCGGCCACGCACAGTTTTGATCACACGCTGTTCAGTACCGCTGTCACCCAGCAACTGACGCAATGATTTGATCTGCGTCGTCAGGGCCGCTTCGCTGACAAATCGATGTCCCCAGAGCGCGTCAAACAACTCGTCTTTGGTAACAACACGCTGCCGATGTGTCATTAGATACACCAGCAGCGTCAGGACCTGCGGTTCGACGCTCACCAACGCACCATCAGCCCGCAGCTCGAATAGCTCGCCGTCGACGCTGAACTGTTCAAACGCCAGAATCATGGCGCCTATGATAAGTTGGCCAGCCCATGGCGCGCTACACTGGCCGCGGTCCGCCGTTCATCTGTCGGGCCTGCTGACACGTTCTAAAGGCAATGATGCGCGACTGCGCATACGTGGCGATGGTCGGTCCCACAGCAGCCACCAATGACGCGCAGATTGGGCAGTCTTTCTTTCAGCGCCAGGTTCAAAGCGCCAAACTCCTGAGGATTGCCATCGTCGAGGGTTTCGCTGGCGTCCAGCTCAGCATGACTCAGGCGCGAGGCGTTGGCGCGCACGCCGCCAATCCGCTGCAGCCAATCTGCATCTTTGTCCAGCTGAAAATGGTCGGGATGAGCACAGTTGATCATATAGTACGCCGGTGGCACTTTAGCCTGGCTATCAACCTGTTCGATGGCCTCCCGCAGGGTCACTTCGACGGGCAGGCGACCGTCGGTTTCTACGGTAAATGAAATGACCGCTGGCAGGCCGCAGTCTGCGGCCGCGTTGGTGATGCCAATGGCCTCTTCCGGATACGTCATGGTGATGGCGGTGACCAGATCAGCCTGCGCCGCCTTAAAGGCCATGACCTGGTGACGATGGTAAGTTTCCGCCGCTGCCACACTTAACTGTTGCTGCGGTGAGTAACCGTCGTCCTGCGGGCCGATGCAACCGCTGATCAACATGGGTGTGGTGGCGGTGGCGTAGCGCTCGCGCAGTGCCTGCATCAGTTGTACTGACATGACATTGGCCCGATACACATCGGTGTCGGCGTAACCCAGCAGTCGCCCCCATTTTTTGCTTGCGCGCCAGGTGGGGGTTTCCAGCACAAAGCCGACGCCAGCCTGCCGCGCAATATGAATGTAGGATTCATAGTAAGCCTTCAGCCGGGCTTGTCCTTCTGCCGTGTCCAGCAGCGGAAAAGCCGCAAATTCCGGCAGATCATAACCGTCGTGAAAAACCAGTGTGGTTTCCAGACCACCGTCGGTCAGGTACAGCGGTACTTCAGGATGCATTATTTTTTCAGCTAACATTTTTCACACCTCTCTCAGGGTTTGTCGTTTGCAGTTTTCGCCATACTCAAAGCGATGTAGTAACTCGCCATGGTGGCAATGAATGCCGGTGCGTAGATTGCAACCTGGCTTAAGTCGGTAGTGATCAACATATTTTTCTCCTTGTTAATCTGCCCGTGCTCAGCGGCATCCTTTGTGAGCACGTGTCTAAGTAGCCACGCAAGTGATCTGCCAGCGCCCAGCTGTCAGGTTCAGTGCCGGCAATAAACGTCGACGCTCGACTGCGCATGAGCGGCAGGCCCAGCGCGTAAATTCCGGGTGCGGCACAAACACCGCCCTGATGTCGCAGCCGGCCCCGGTGGTCGATGGTGTCAACGTCCAACCAGCTGTAGTCGGGTTTAAATCCGGTGGCCCACAACACCACCTGAATTTC
>JBCCUW010000069.1:0-12808 GCA_039196385.1 Pseudomonadota bacterium | reverse complement strand
GCCGGCGCCGACCTCGGCAAACGTAGAGGCTTGCTCAAAAACCTGAACGTGACAACCCTGTCGGGCAAGACAGAGTGCAGCAGTGAGTCCACCAATACCGCCGCCAACAATCAGGATTTTTGCGGGACTCACGTCAACGGCTGCCGTGCTAATCTGCCCCTTCCGTCACTGCGGCTTCAGCAACTGCCATCATGGCGGAACCTAATTCCCCAAACATATCGGCAAACGCCGCCGCCATGGCATCCATGCTGACACTATAAAACTTCTGTGCAGCGGGTTGCGCCAGAAAATCGATGTAGGTCTGCAGGGCTGTTTTGTCCAGTGACGCGTAGGTGGCCACGGACGAAGCAGCCATGTACTTATCGATTTCAGCCCGATTTTTTTCCAGTTCAGCATCCACCTGTTGCAGTAGCAACTCCTGATCCAGCGTATCCATATCGACCATCATGGGGGCAAGCAATGCGCGCTGCATCATCTGCGCCATCTGGATCGCCCGCTCGGACGCCTGCACCAGATCGTTCAATTCCCGCGCCATCACAACGCGTTCTTCGTCCGCCATCAGGCTGTCCAGCATTGCTGAAGTACGCTCCATCATTTCCGGATCCATCGCCTGATTCTCCAGCGCAGTAATCCGCTGCGCCATGGGCGTGGCATACCACTTATTCAACGCCTTCAGATCGCCCCGGGTCAGGTTTTCCTGTAGCGCTGCAGAAACCTGTTCGACCAGCGCGGCCCCGGACACAGTGCGCTCAACCAAACGGGCAAACTCAGCCATGCCGGGATCATCCGCCGGCGCGGCTTGCTCAAAACCGGAGATGATCTGTTCAGGGAGTGCTTCAAGGACCGCAACCATCCCCGATTGATTCATCAGGGTATCGATATCTGCCGGACCTTTGTTGGCCACTGCGAGGTTGCCGACCATGGCCGTACTCAACAGTAGTATCTGAGCTATACGTATTACTTTCACTGGTGTTCCTTTTGTGAGGGGTTTTCTGAGATGGATTCTTTGGCGAACCCATGGATGAGTTTTGCGGTCAGTTCTGGCTTGGGCTCTGCCCTGTGCTGCAACAGACTGGATTGGGCAAGTTTCTGCCTCATCTCATCACCGAGATGAATCTGCGGTTCTGAATACGTCGTTAAACCATACTCCAGCTCGCGGGCCCGTACCAGTTTGCGCGAGTCAAAAAATGCATCTTCAAGAGACTGACTCTTAGCCAGCGAGTTCTGCAGCAGCGCCCGGCCAAAAAAAGTGGCGTCGGAGTCTTTGCCACAACCGAACGATGTTCGATCCGCCCGTGCGGAAGTCATGACCAGACTGGCGGGATCAGCTAAATCAGCAATTAATTTGCCTGAGTAACAAGCGGACACAATGATCACGCGCCACTTGATGCCCGCCCGATCCAACATGGCTTTTAATTGCCCACCCTCCAGATCACTAAAACGAATATCCGGCATCTGCACCGAAATGCGTCCCTTGCTGGAACCATGACTGGTGATGTAGAGCAACAGAACGTCTTCATCCCGGTTCATCTGTTCACCGATGGCGCTTAAGGTGCGGTCAAGGTTGTTCGTATTCGCCAACGGCAGATCCAGTACAGTCGCACGGTGATTGACCAGCTGCAGGTTAGCCCGCACGTTGGCAAAATATGTTGGGGCAATTTGCCTGAACAGTTCTGCCTCCTTTTTGAAGACATCCTGCTGCGCATGAGAGGCGAACACCAGAGAATAAACATCCGTAAGCTGGGGCGTACCTGCGTCGATGCCCGCCAGCATGGACTGCAACAAATCAGGTTGTGCAGACAGCACCGATTCAATATCCAACTGTGCCAGCCCATCGCGTACATATTTTTCGGCGTCTGCACCCACATAGTAGCCCTGACGCCAGCGCCCGCTGACGATGTCACCCTGCGTTTCCAGGCGTCCTTGGCCGGAAAACTCACCGTAGGCAAACTCACCGGTATAACGCGTACCGTCTCGCTCGAGTACGCCATTGCCGTGAAATTCGCCGGCGGAAAACTCGCCAACATACACATTACCATTGGCATAACGCAGCGTACCTTCACCATCAAAACGCCAGTAAGAGACCGCGCCGACATAGTGGTTACCCTGCGCATCGATGACCGTCGCTTCGCCCGTCAATTCGCCATCGCTGAACGTACCACGATAGGTGGCGCCGTTTTCCCGGGTGTACTCACCGGCCCCCTCAAACATCCAGTGGTGATAACCGCCTTTATATTGATCGCCGTTGGCATAACGGATAATGAACTCACCCACGGGTTCACCACGCGCAAATTCACCTTCGTACAGGGTGCCGTCTGCAGTGAAACGGCCATGGCCGTGGAGATCCCAGCCGTCCCACTCGCCTTCGTACACATCACCGTTCGCATATTGAATGGTGCCTTCCCCCGCGAGACCCTGTACGTCGAAGTGGCCATGGTAAACGACCCCGTTCGAGGTACGATAAGTTCCCAAACCATGATAAAGGCCGTCTTTAAAGCGACCAGCGAAAACGTCGCCATTGGGGTAAGTGAGGATTCCGCTGCCCGAAAAGCGCCCTGCTGCCAATTCGCCCTCATAAACGGAACCGTCAGGCAGGCTGACCGTGCCCGTACCGTCCTCTGGATAATGAGCCAGTAAATTGCCATAGCTGCACAACAGCAACGCAAATATAAGCCAGGATTTTGTTTGCACAATCGTCCCTGAGAAGAATGAGTCCGACAACGCATTATCAACGAAGGCGCCGCCGGGTATATGAACAATCGGCTAAAGTGGGGGTTGGTTCACACAGACGGTAACTTTGTGTGCCAATCTGAATCAATCGTCAATTCAGAGCTGATGCCACCACGCGGTTTACAGACCATGACCAGACGCAAACGCTCGGGTTGGTAGGCGGCCATGAGGTGCTGATACATCACGTTAAGCAAACGTTCGTAAGACACCACGATGTTGCGCAGCTGAAACACGTAGTGTTTTAAAGATTTCAGTTCAATCACCTTATCTGCCGGGTAGAACATCAGGGACAAATCGCAAAAGTCCGGCTGTTCGTGCACCCCAAAAAACGTACATTCCGGTATGTCGATTTTAATCTGGTAAGCACACTGCGCGGGATTGTGAATCGACTTCAGCATACCGGCGTCAATGCTCTGATAAGTAGCAACAGGCACAGATTCAACTCCAACAGGTCATCACCGAGGATTGACCCGGATCAAAAACGCCCAGCATCGCAGATTTGTCCGAAGGGGGAATTGAAACCGTTTCATGCCGAACATGAAACACGCCTTCGTGAGCTCCTATCAGCGCGGGAATCAGTTGATGATGTCTAACGATATAAATCTTCGGGGCTGGTAAGCTGAAGCCGCCATGACATATTCAACGCCTTCACCACTGGGATACTTAACGTCGCGGCCGAAGCGCATACCCAGCCGCTGCATCACGTTGATGGAGCCCACATTCGGCTTGTCTGCACCTGCCCAGATCGTGTGCACCTGGCCTCGTTTAAAACATCTGCCCATCACCGTATGCGCCATCCGGGTGGCCAACCCACTGCCCCAGTGATCGGGGTGCAACAGGTACGTCAACTCCATGCGAGCATCAGCGTAATCCGATAACAGCACAAGGCCGGCAGGAACCGCGGCATCGGACACCGGCAGCAACCCCCACAACCCCCCACCATAAGCAGACCAATCGGCGCCAGAATCAGCCAGCCAGTCAGCCGCAATACCTATCGACGGCGGCTCGCCGTCAGCCAGGTATTGATAAACTTCCGGCAGGCAGAGCAGAGCGTGGACGCTCTGCGTCATAGCCTGGCCGGGTAGAAGATGCTGCAGATACATGGTTGCAATACGCTTTACAGGGTGCGGTGCTGACCAGCCTAACAGACTCCGTTGGGTACAGCACACCGCAGCGATTCTGCCCTCGTCATCCGCCAGGGCGAGTCGGTGTTGAAGCCTTCAGGCACCTCGACAGAGCATATCGTTGACGTAAACATAACCGACGACAGCACCGTCCGCATGTCTGTCTCACAGAAACAAACTATAATTATTGTTTGCTTAAAACAAACATTTTTCTCATTTTTCGCCCACAGTCAACACGCGCAAGGGCGTTCTGGCAGGCTTTAGCGGTTCTGGCACGGTATCTGCTTAATTCGCTCAAACCAATCAACTAACAAGGCAAAGAACCATGATTAATATTCGAGACATCGACCAGGAACTGTCGAACGAGGCACTAAACAAGGTTGTCGGGGCAATGAGTTTCGGCAAAATTGTTGTTAAGCGCAGCGACGGCGGGATGACGTCAGCAACAATGACCATTAAATTCAAACATGGAACGTACAAGTACACGCGCATCAAAGATGAAAATGATGGCTCACACAATCATTGGAGCGGTGCTGTAAGAGTCTGATCGCCTTACATCTCCATATTCTGCCGGGCAGCCAGAGGCACTTTACTAGGCCTCTGCTCGCCCGGTTTTGCTATGACGTTGCTTATGAAAATTCAGCCATGGAGGATATGAGCACTCAGTTCCGCACGGTTGTGCGGTTGCAGAAAGTCCAGCTGGGGTCCCAGTGGCACCACCCCGGTAGGATTGATTGTGCGGTGGCTCACGTAATAGTGGGTCTTGATATGATCCATATGCACAGTTTCAGCAACCCCGGGTACCTGATACAGGTCGCGCAAATAGCCGCTTAACGACGGATACTCAGCCAGCTGCCGCAAGTTGCACTTGAAGTGCCCCACATACACCGCGTCAAAACGCACAAGGGTGGTAAACAGCCGCCAATCCGCTTCAGTCAAAGTATCGCCGAGCAGATACCTTTGTTTGGAGAGTCTGTCCTCCACCCAGTCCAGCGCGCCAAACAAAGCCGTAAACGCTTCTGCGTAGGCCGACTGACTGGTGGCAAAACCGGCCCGATAGACGCCATTATTGATGTTGTTGTAGATGCGCTCATTCAGAGCATCAATCTCCGCGCGCAGCGGCGTGGGATAAAAGTCTGCCTCGTTGCCGGTCAGGTGATTAAACGCCGAGTTGAACATGCGGATGATTTCCGCTGATTCGTTGCTGACAATCGTTTGCGTGTGCTTGTCCCACAGCACCGGCACAGTGACCCGGCCTTCATATGACGCATCCGCCTTCAGGTAAAGCTGGTACAGATAGTCCAGGCCAGTCAAAGTATCCTGCATCTCCCAACCGTGCTCCAGCATGGTTGGTTCCACAACGGTCACGTCGACGTAGTCCTGGAGATCTTTCAGGGCCCGGAAAATCAAGGTGCGATGCGCCCACGGGCACGCATACGAGACGTAGAGATGATAACGATTCTGCTCCGCGCGATAACCGCCCTGCCCACTGGGTCCAGCCGCACCGTCGGCCGTGACCCAATTACGGAAACTGCTGGCTTTACGTTGAAACGCACCATCGGAAGATGCGGTGTCGTACCACTGATCAACCCAGCGCCCATTTTGTATTAATCCCATTTAAGTTCTCCTATCGTTTGTTGAATTATTCTGAGTGTGCCGGGAACACCGCCCGGGCAAGAACCTGATCGGCGCTGTAACTACCAGCACCACGGAGCGCCAATGCAACACTGATCACCAACAGCGCCAGGGCAAATTCATAACCGTTGTTGCTCATGAACAAACCGTTGTCCAGATGAACCGTCACAATGGCAACCACCATGGTGACCGCCAGCACCATCGCGGCGGGCCGCACCAGCAACCCCGCTATCAGCAACAGCCCGCCAAAAAACTCGGCGCTGCCGGCCATCAGAGCCAGCAGATAGCCGGGTTCAAGACCGATAGAAGACATCCAGCCGGCGGTACCATCAAGGCCATAACCACCAAACCAGCCGAACAGTTTCTGCGCACCATGAGCCGCAAATATCACGCCGGCGCCAACGCGGAGCGGCAGCGTATCGATACCGCTGTTCGTAGATAAACTCTTTGTGATAAGTGTGTTCATTGATTTTCATCCTTTGTCTGAAGTATTTGATGGCACTCATTCTAGACATCAGGTTTTGCAGAATAAGGGGTATATATTTATCATTTAGTTCAATTTTTCCGAACAGTTGAAAAAGGTGATGATATGGGCCGCCAGCCATTAACCCTGGAAGCACTGGAACTGCTGGACGCCATTGATCGCCGCGGCAGCTTCGCCAAAGCAGCGGAAGAGCTGAACAAGGCGACCTCGGCTCTGTCTTACGGCGTGCAAAAACTGGAGGACCAACTGGGACTGACCGTGTTTGCGCGCCAGGGGCGGCGCTCGGTATTAACGCCCGCCGGTCGCTTCATGCTGGAAGAGGGACGCAAGATACTCGCTGCCACGGCCCGGGTGACGGAGCAGGCCAGAGAACTGGCCACGGGCTGGGAAGCGAGTTTGCGCGTGGGGCTGGAATGGATGATGGACCCCACCGCGGCATTTGCGATCCTGGGAGATTTTCAGGCGAGCCATCCCGACATCGAGTTAAGTGTCAGCGAAACTGTGCTGAACGGCAGTTGGGAGGCGCTGGAGACGGATCACCTGGATCTGCTGCTGGGCGCGCCCGGGCCGGTGCCGGCGCACAAGGGGTTCCGAGCCATATCGTTAGGTATGGCAGATCTGGTCCCGGTGATCAGCGCTACCCATCCCCGCGCGGCAGAAATAGCAAAACTCGACAGTGCGGCGCTATCGCTGGCCGACGTGCAGCGGGTGGTCACGCGTGATACGGCAACCAGCCTGGTGGCGCGCAGCGCTGGCTTGAGCCTGAGTCGGGCGCGCACTCTGCAGGTGCAAACCGGTATGCACAAGCTGTCCGCCATTCGGCACGGGATTGGCATCGGCCATCTGCCCCGCCATCAGATTCAGCACGACCTCGATTCCGGCGCGTTGATAGAATTGTCAGTTGAGGCCGCGAACCCTGAGTATTTTGTGGCTTGGAACCTCAATAACCGGGGCAAAGGTCTGGCCATTCTGGCTGATCTGTTCGTGCAGCAAATGATTTAGCTGCTATGGCTCAGCACGCGCCGTGGCATGCTGCAGGTAGTGACAGAACTGCTCACCAATCTCATCTGGTGTGTAAGGTCCCTCGCGTGAAAACCACAACTGTGCGTGGTTACCTGCGCCCAACATCATCAGCCTGACCAGATGTTTGTCGACGTTGGGCTGCAGAGGGAGCTGTTCAATCAGGTCTCGGAACAGCGCCTCAAACTCATCTCGGAAAGCAATCAACTCGTCCCGGTAGCGCGGCACGTCATCCGGCATAACTTTGAAAATAACCCGGGTGCCTGAACTTTCTTCAGTTACCGCTCGAACCAGCGCCGCCATACCGGCGCTCAATCGCTGCCAGGGATCATCCAGTGGTGTCACCGCCTCAGTGAACGTTGCACTGATCTGCTCCACGCCAGCTTGATAGATCGCCAGAAGCAGGTCGTCTTTAGAAGGGAAGTGGTAATAAATAGAACCGGGCAGCATGTCCACCGCTTTAGCGATGTCCCGCATGCTGGTCGCGAGGAACCCCCGGCTGGCAAATAGCATGGCAGCAGCCTGCAGCAATGCTTCATTGCGACTGTTTGAACGTTGTGTTTTCACGTGGCGTTGAACCCTGTCTAACACTGTTTTTACTAGCTCCAGCTTAGGCACAGTTGACATATCAAACAAGTGTTTGTTTAATTAGACAAACGCTTGTTTGTTTAAGGTTATTCTATGGACGTTTCCGACCCTGAGCTTTATGCCAAAAATGCCTTTCACCCACTGTTTCGTGAACTGCGCGCCAACGACCCGGTGCACTATTGTGCGGAGAGTTCATTTGGCCCCTATTGGGCCATTACCCGGTACCAGGACATTGTTGCCGTGGATATGAACCACCGGGTGTTTTCATCTGCAGTCGGCGGTATTTCTATTTTTGATACGGCAGTAGATGACAACGCAAGCTTCATCAACATGGACCCACCAGAACACAAACAACACCGCAGCGCGGTCACCCCGGTGTTCAGCAGCACTAACCTGGCGGCTTTGTCGGATGAAATTAAAGCTCGGGTTGAACTGATTCTTGATGACCTACCCGTCAATGAACCCTTTGACTGGGTCACCACGGTGGCTAACGAGTTACCGCTGCAAATGTTATCCACGCTGTTCGGTATTCCCGAAGCGGACCGCTATCACATGTTGTACTGGACCACCGCCCAGGTGGCGCTGGTTGGGGGTGAAGCCCGGGATACCCGGGAAGCGGCTAAACACCCCTCCTTTTCCAAGTACTTTTTGCAACTACGTGAGCAACGCGCCCGTGAAACAAACCCGCAAGCGGATCTGGTGTCACACCTGGTGCACCACCAGTCCGACCTGTCAGATCAGAAATTCCTGAATGACCTACGCCTGCTGACGGTTGGCGCGAACGATACAACCCGCACCAGTATTGCCGGTGGTCTGGAGGCTGTTGTCCAACAGAATCTGTTCGGTACCCTGAAAGCCCAACCCGAACTGTTGGACACGGCAGTGAACGAAATTGTGCGCTTTGTTACTCCTGTTGTACATCAACGCCGGACAGCGCTGGCAGATTTCGAGCTGAACGATAAGCTGATCCGACAAGGTGACAAAGTGGTGATGTTCTATGTGTCCGGAAACCGCGATGAAGCGGTGTTCACTGACCCGGACAAACTGGTCCTGGACCGGGCGGAGCCGCGTATATTGTCTTTTGGTTCAGGCATTCATCATTGTATCGGCTTCCGCCTGGCACGCATGCAGTTGCAGTATCTGTGGACGGGTATTCTGGAAAGGTACAGCGGCTTTGAGCTGTTGGCAGAGCCCACCCGTTTGCGCTCGAACTTTGTCCAGGGATACCTTTCCATGCCCGTTGTGGCGCGCGCGTAAACAAAAAGCAAGGACCCGAAAAGGAGAACAACATGAAAATTATTGTCACCGGTGGCGCATCCGGGCTGGGCGAAGCACTGGTTAAACGATTGACTGGCCATGAAGTATGGATTCTGGACCGCAACGCACCCGCGCAACTGGCAGCACAACACCACTACGTGACCGCAGACCTGTCCGACGTGGCGTCAATTGACCAGGCCATCTCAGCACTACCCACCACCATTGACGCGCTGGCCAACGTTGCCGGTATTGCCGCTGCACCCAACCCGGAAACGGTCCTGGCGGTCAACTTCCTGGGTCTGCGTCACCTTTCCGCAGAGCTGGCGCCCAGGTTGTCGTCCGATGGGCGTATCGTGAACGTCTCCTCAATTGCCGGCAGAGACTGGCACCGGCGGTATGATCGATTGCAGCCACTGTTGACAACGACTTCGTTTGGTGAAGGACTGGCGTGGTGTGAGGCCCAGCGGGATATGCTGGCGCGCGATCCCTATACATTTTCCAAACGCATGGTCACCGCACATACCCTGCTCGCCGCGCAGGATGCGATCAAACATGGATATCGGGTTAACTGTGTCAGTCCGGGACCTATTGAAACGCCACTCTACCCCAAATTCGAATCGCTCATGGGCAAGGCTCAGAGCGATTGGACCAGCGCTCAAACCGGACGGATTGCGAGCGCAGACGACATTGCCGAGGTTATCGATCTGCTGCTCACTGGTGCTAACAATTGGTTAAACGGTGTGGACATACCCGTAGATGGTGGTTACAGCGCCGGCCTGGATAGCGGTTGGATCGATTTTGCCCAATCGCCGATTATGCAGAACCGCGCGCCCCGCTGATCGCTCAGCGGGTACTCACGGCCGTCTTGCGGTATTGGCCCGGCTCTAAAACTCAGCACCAATCGTCAGCCCGACGGTACGCGGCGTCCCCAGTGCAGTCATATTGGGATTAAAGCCGCCGACAAAAAACGACAAACCATAACCGTAGTCCACCGCATATCGCTCATCCGTCAGATTCTGCACAAAGGCGGTGACGTGCCAGCGCTCCGCGCGCAAACCCAAGGTGAGGTTAATGACATCGTAGCTGTCCAGAATGGTCAGATCATCGTCATACAGTGGTGACGTTGGGATGACCGGTTCAACCTCAGTACGTTGTTCATCCACATAACGATACTCTAGATGGGCAAACAGCTCTCCCATCCGCATATCGTGGGAATACCGGGCAAACGCGGAAGCAGTCAGATCCGGCGCATTCGGCAGCTGCGAGTCTTCAACAATGTTGGCGTTTGGCGCGGGATCGGTGAAACTTGCATCCTGCAGAGTCGCTGACAAGCCCATCAGCCAATTGCTGCTGCGATAGTTCAACTGCACCTCAGCACCCTGTATTTCAGCATCCCCACCTTCGGTGAGCACCGAGACCGTGGGTGTGGTAATCGCAGGCACCAGAATGTCTGACTGAATATCGCTCCAGTCCGAGTAGAACAACGTTGCGTTCAGCGTCAGCTGATCGTCAAACCAGCTGGTTTTGGCGCCCAACTCATAATTGATGAGATCGTCCGATTCAAAGGTACGAAAACGTCCCGGATCCGTGGTGATGGTTGCATTCAGATTGGCACCACCCGAACGGAAGCCTTCGGCTACGTTGACGTAGTACAGTTGATTGTCCGCCGGCGCCCAGCTCAAACCCAGCTTAAACAGCACATCACTGTCTGAGGTACTGTTGGTGCTGGCCGGAACCGTCAGAAAGCTGAAGACGCTGAAGGCCAGCTGGTCGTCGGTAAACTCAACTTCTTCGTCAAAGTAACGGGCGCCCGCTGTCAGTTCCAGCGTGTCCGTAAACGCCCAGTTGATTTCACCGTACACAGCAAACTGCTCAAACGTCTCTTCCGCGGTCCGATTGAAGATGTCCAACCCGGTAATCGGCAGCCGCTCACAGTCAAAGGTTGTCTGCGGCAAGGCCAGGGCGCCGAGACCCAGAGAGCCGAGCAGCCCATTCAGGGCAAACCCTCCGGGGCTGTCGTAAGGGGTGCACACATCGCGGTCACGATCGCGGTAAAAGGCACCCACGGTCCAATCCAACAGGGAATCACCCTGCGACACCAGGCGCAACTCCTGCGACAGCGTATCCACCTCTTCATAGACGCTGAGGGTTTCGTTCGCTGAAAATCCCAGTGGCGGTAACATCGCCAACGGCAGAATAAATTCGTCAATGGAGAACGGCACCCGCTGGGCAAAGTCACGCTCGCGCTCAAACCATGAGCTGATCGACGTGAGTTCCGCAAAGCCCAGATCATATTTCAGCGTCAGCGCATAAATGTCGAACTCTGTGTCGTTATATTCTTTTTCCAGCAGATTCGTTTCCAGGTCACCGAGAATATCCACTTCCTGACCGAATCCGGCCACATCCTGCTGATCATGCATCACCAGCAGCTCAGCGGAAAAAGCGTCGGTGATCTGAGCCAACAGCGCGACGCGCAGCGACCAGCTCTCGATATCGTTCACACCGTCTTCGCCGGTCGCAATATTGTCGATCCAACCTTTACGGCTTTCCTGACTGCCGACAATTCTTGCGGCAAGGCGCCCCTCGACCAGCGGAATGTTAACGGCACCGCGTACCCGGTGGCCGAGGTCTGCGCCCTTGGTATCTATACCGGTGATTTCACCTTTCACCGTAAATTCGTTCAGGTCGGGTTTGTTCAGGATCAGCTTAATGGCGCCCCCCATGGCACCTTCGCCATACAGCGTCCCCTGCGGACCTTTCAAAACCTCAATACGTTGCAGATCATATAAATTCAGGTCTGGCAGCGCTCCGGCGCCTTGCACGGCCACGTCATCCAGATACATACCCGTCGTCGAGGTGGTTGAAGAGAAAGCATATTCATCCTGCGCAATGGCGCTGATACCACGCAGCCCCACCTTGACTGATCCGTTGGCATTGCGGGTAAAGCCGGCCCCGGCAATACTGTTGATGTAATCTTCAAGCCCAACCTTCTGCAACTCGTCCAGGTCATCTCCAGCAATGGCCTCAATGGAATTGGCCACACTCTGAATGCTCTGTGAACGGCGTTGCGCCGTAACAATCATCTCTTCAATGACAAAGCCGTCTTGCGCATCATCCAACGGACTCTCCGCAGCTTGCGCGTAGACCCGGGCAAAACTGCCAATGAGAAGCAGAACAATGAGTATCAAATACGTGCCGTAATTTGTTTCTTTCATCAATTTCTCTCCAGAATTTAGAGGCTCAATCGCCCCACGTCAGTCCGACGACAAAACCTTGTACAGGCGCAACATGTCGTCGCCATCGGGGTTATCGACAATCTCAGGCTGCGCAGTGACACGCAGGCAGGAAAAGCTGTCAGGTTGGTATTGCGGCCATTGGGGTAAACCCTGGCCGTTAGGGCTGCCACGGGTAGCAAACGCCACCATCGTGCTTGACCACAAGCGGGCTAACTCACGATGTGCATCTGTGGCAGGATGCACAAACAACCGAGGGTGTCCGGCTTCCATCCAATTGAAGGTAAACGGGACATCCGCATAGTGCGTTACCCCCAACGGGTGGTCCGTGGGGACTTCAAAGTTATACACCCATCCGCCAGCACCGTGCTGGGATGCCGTCGCCGCCACCCGCAGGGCACTGGCGCGAAACACGTCAAACCACGTGCGGGTCATTTGCGCCACAACATCATCGAACTCAACGTCATCGGAAGCCATCTGATCGGTCAGAAACTCGAGGTACTCCGCGCCGTCGTCGCGTCCCACGGAAGTCGCCAGACCCATAATTGTTGCCCTGCCCACTTCTTCAGTGACAGCAAAAAGTGGAGCCAGCAGGGTCCCTTCGTCCCGGGTTGCACCCGCCAGAATGGGTATTCCAGCAGCACCGCCATCCTGAATGGCTTCGCACGCCGGTCGGGTAATCACGCAGCCATCCAATGATGGCCCCGGGAAAAAACCGACCTGTTGTTGCAGCTCAG
>JBCCUW010000068.1:0-12973 GCA_039196385.1 Pseudomonadota bacterium | reverse complement strand
TCTTGAGTACTGCCAGAGCATTGCGGACCAGTTTGGTTTTTATGATCAGTGCCTGTTCCATACCACGGTGGAAAAAACTGAATGGGACGAAGCTGATCAACGTTGGACCGTGTATACGGACCGGGGTGATGCGATGCGGGCCCGGTTTGTGGTGTTGGCTAATGGCATTCTCACCAGCCCGAAACTGGCCAAAATCAAGGGTATGGAAACTTTTGCAGGGGATGCTTTCCATACCTCTCGCTGGAATTACGACGTCGACCTGCAAGGTAAGCGCGTAGGCATCATCGGTACCGGGGCGACCGCGGTCCAGGCGGTGCCGGAACTGGCCAAGGTGGTGGGTGAGTTGTTCGTCTTTCAGCGCACACCTTCCACCATAGATGTGCGTAACCAGCGGGCGACAACCCAGGAAGAAATTGATACCTGGCGCAGCCAGCCAGGCTGGGCGCTGGAACGCCGGCAAAGGTTCAAGCGAATTTCTGAAGGACGCACCGCCCTGGTCGCCAATGATGATTACCTAACGGGTAAGGTGGCGGACTTTAAAGTCCGCAAAGAACATGCTGAAAAAATCTCCCGTGAAGAACTCATGCAGAAGCAGCTGGATACCAACTTTCGACTCATGGAACAGCTGCGCAGTCGGGTTGACGCCGCTGTGGAAGACCCGGTCACGGCGGAAGCGTTGAAAGCCTACTATCCCTGGGGATGCAAACGCCCGGCGTTCCATGATGAGTTTTTGCCCACTTTCAATCTGCCACATGTCACCCTGGTAGATACGGCGCCGCAGGGTGTTGAGGAAATTAACGCGCGCGGCGTTGTGCATGACGGCAAAGAATATCCGTTGGATGTGCTGATCTACGCCACCGGTTTCCAGTGGATGGCCACATCAACCTTTAACATGCTGGTGGGTCGCGGCGGCCGCAGCTTAAGCGACAAATGGCAAACGGAAGGCACAAAGACCTTTCTTGGTATCCACAGCCGAGGTTTTCCTAACCTGTTTATCGTGACGGGCCCTCAGGGGGGCGGCGGCAGCTTCAATTTTATTGATGCCATCGAATCGCACTGCGAACACATTATTACGCTGCTGGAAACGATGCGCGAGCAGGGTGTGCAAGTGGTTGATGTACGGGCAGCCGACGAAGAGGCTTATGCGCAGCATTGCCGCGAGGCGGACGTGGCGACCGCGCCGTTCAGAGACTGTTTGTCTTACTATAATGGCGACGGTAATGCCGAACCGGGTAGTCTGGCTTATTACGGCGGTAATCAGTGGCATAAGATCCGCCGGGCGGCCATGGAAACCATGGAACCATTTGTCTTTGAATGATCTTTTTCCACGTGGAGTTTAACAACGGTGAATACTGCCTTAGAAAAGTCGTTTGATGACCTGTCTGGTGACGTGGCTGTGGTCACCGGGGCATCGTCCGGACTGGGCGAACGATTTGCCCTGGTCCTGGCCTCTCGTGGTGCGAACGTTGCTCTACTCGGCAGGCGCGCGGACCGGCTGCAGGCGGTTGCCGAAATCATCAACCAAAAAACGCCCTCCCAGGCACTGCCTGTGGCGTTGGATATGCGACGTACGGAAGACTTTGCCGGCGCTTTGGATGAGATTGAGAGCCGCCTCGGTCAGCCTTCTATCCTAATTAACAACGCGGGGGTGCCCGACAGTAATTACGCAATGCGATTGTCGGACGATAAGATCGACCAGGTCATGGAAACCAACCTGCGCGGCCCGTTTGCGCTGGCGTGTGAATTTGGTCGCCGGTTGAAGCAAGCCGGGGTGCCCGGGCGAGTCGTAAACGTGGCGTCGATGCTTGCATTCGACTACTCGCCGAATAGTGTCGCCCCACTTTATTCGATGACTAAAAGCGCCATTGTCAGAATGACGGAGGTGCTGGCGCTGGAATGGGCGTCCTTCGGCATCAACGTTAATGCCATAGCGCCGGGGTTGTTTGAATCTGAAATGACTTCCGGAATGATGCAGCGCATGGATGTTGAGTCAGTTGTTAAACGCTTTCCGCGTCAGAGAATCGGTAAACCCAGCGATTTGGACAGTACACTGCTGTTTCTTGTCTCGCCGGCTTCGCGCATGGTCACCGGTACGATTGTTAAGGTTGACGATGGCCAGGGCAGGCGCTGATATTTGATCATGCTGGCAGCTGTTTAAGTGGACTTTGAACTGCTTGAGGACTTTCTGTCGGTGCTGGAACACGGCAGCATTCTGGCGGCTGCGGAAGCCAGCGGGACAAGCCAGCCCACGCTGAGCCGCCGGATCAGGGAGTTGGAGGACTCGCTGGGCGTGCTGTTACTCAACAGAACGTCGCGCGGTATCAGCCCGACGGTCTATGGGTCGATGTTCAAGCACCATGCGGAAGAACTGCTGCGCAAACGTCATGCTGCGCTCGATGAAATCAGAGCGCTTAAGAGTGGTGCCCATGGACACGCAAGAATCGGCTTGGCGCCGGCGTTTGCCGGCTATCTGCCGGTGGTTATGCGACATGTCAGAGCCAGAAAATCCGGCGTGACGTTTGAAGTCGTCGAGGGGACCTACGACGCGTTGGTGCAGCGAACTTTGAAGGGTGATATAGACGGTGCGTTTACCATGTTGCCCCCGGGAGAATCTGTTGAATTGCTCGCCGTGCGGGCGCTTGCTGATGAACCGGTGGTTGTAGTGGCTGATCCGGAGCACGCATTGTTTGAGCACCGCGCCCTCAGCCTGACGCACCTCGCAGATGAACAGTGGATCGTCATCAATCGTCCGAGGTCTATTTTGGATGGTTTTTACCAGGCTATTGGTGAACAAGGTCTGGAGTCACCGTGCGTAGCCATCGAAACCAGTTCATTGGAGTTTCTGAAGTCGATGGTGAAGGGCGGCACGCTCCTGGCGGCCGTACCCAGAGGCTCGGTGATGGCAGAGCTTGAGGACGGCAGTTTACGGGTGCTTGATCTGGGCACAATGCCGCGGGTGAAAACCGGCTTTGTCCATCGACATGGGGTCATGCCGCCTTTGGTGACTGAGATAGTCGGCGAAATGAAGACCGTGCAAATCCAGTCTTCCGATGCTTCTGTTTAAAATCTCCGATTCTTATCTATGCGAATTCTGAATAGCTGACGACACAATCCGTCATAGCCGAGTACCCGCGCGAGCGGCTACGGTGTGCCCGCTTACTTTGCGGAGAATTCAGCATGGCGGATAACGAACTGACCACAATTGCCCAACGTCGGGCGTTCGTGGATAACAATCATACTTGTGTGGTGGGGTATACCCGGCGGGCGGCACCGCCGTCGATGTCGATTGTGCACTACGTGATGGACGGTGACAAAATTGTCTTCCTGACGATGTCTGAGCGTCAGAAGGCAAAAGCGGTTGCCAGAAGTGGTGAACTGTCTATCTGTGTTCTCGCCGCAACAGAAAGTGCTTTGGCCTGGCCACCGGAATATCTGGTCTTGGATGGTGCCGCTGAGATTGTTACTGACATGGACTACATCGTCAAAATCGCCATGGGTGTTGGCGGTGTGATGCGCGGTGAGCCGGTACCCGATGCGGCAATACCCTTGGTGCGGGACATGATGGTTCGGGAAAATAGAGTCGCTATCTGCGTATCACCCAGCTCCAGTTTCCATTCACCTTCTGTACACCCGGACGCGGAAGATCCTGAAGCTACTGCCAAAATGGTGCACGGTCTGGGTGCGAGACTGCCGTGGACTGAATAGATTTGCGAGGCGCGCGCTGGATATAATCCAGGGAGGCAAACTAAAGCAAGGTTGGATAAAGCAAAGTGTGTGGCATCGTAGGCTGTTATGGTCCTCCACAGGGCTCGAACGGTTCACTCTTGCAACGAATGTCTGACCGCTTGATCCATCGTGGACCGGATGATGCCGGGATATGGCACGGTGAAGGCCTGGGCATGGCGCACAGACGCCTTTCGATCCTGGATTTATCTGCGGCCGGTAGTCAGCCTATGGCGAGTCAGTCAGGTCGTTGGATTCTTTGTTATAACGGCGAAATCTACAACTACCGGGAGCTTAAGCAACGCCTGCCTGATCTGACTTGGCGCGGCCATAGCGATACTGAAGTACTTGTTGAGGCTATAGAGCGATGGGGTGTTGAGAACACCGTCAAACAGTGTGTAGGCATGTTTGCGTTTGCCGCCTACGATACCCGTTCGCGTGAGCTGTGGCTGGTTCGAGATCGGCTGGGTATCAAACCGCTGTTTTATGGTTGGGTAGGTCAGCGATTCGTTTTTGCGTCAGAACTGGGTCCGTTCGGGGAGCTGGCAGGCGAGCTTGCCGTTGATCGTGCAAGCGTGCGTAGCTTCCTTCGTTATGGGTATGTACCTGCTCCTTATTCAATCTATCACGGTGTCAACAAACTACCCGGCGGGCATCTGCTTTGCGTACCATTAACCGAAAATCGCCGGACCGAATCTGAACCAAGCGCCTACTGGCGTTATCAGGATTATGCTCAACAACCTGTCTCTGAGCTCAACGAACAACAGGCAATTGATGGCTTGCATGCTCGCATACGCACGGCCGTATCCGATCGCCTGATATCTGACGTACCAATCGGTGCCTTTCTATCTGGCGGTTATGATTCGTCTCTGATCTGTGCGGTTATGCAGGAGCAGATGGGGCGGCCGGTTAACACCTTTACCATGGGTTTTGAAAACGCAGCCCACAACGAAGCCGGCTTTGCCAAAGAGATTGCCCGACACATTGGCACGGATCACACGGAACTCTATGTTTCACAAAGCGAACTGCTTGGCGCGATCAGCAAACTGCCGGCACTGTGCGATGAGCCCGTTGGTGATTCCTCTATTCTCCCAACCTATTTAGTCAGCGAATTGGCCCGGCGACACGTGACGGTTGCCTTGTCAGGTGATGGCGGGGATGAGCTGTTCTGGGGATACTCTCGGTATACACGTGCTCTGAACCTGTGGCGTCAAGCGCAACGGCTGCCACCACTGGTCAGGCGGAGTTTTGGCCGCTTTGCAGTGAATGCGCTGGTGCAGCGTTTGACCAGGCACATCTCAGTGCCCGGTTTAGGTGGACAACCCGGGCCGCTGCACCAGAAGTTGGCCAGGGCTGCGGGTATTTATGGTGCATCTTCTGACCGCGCGCTTTACCACCAGCTGATGTGTAAATGGCGTCAACCAGATGATCTGCTTGAAGGACCGGATCAGAGCAATGCCTATTCTGACGAACACCACTGGTGTGCTGATCTGCCGGCGGAGCGGCGGATGGCGGCACAAGACCTGCTGGTTTACCTGCCGGATGACATCCTGACAAAGGTCGATCGAGCCAGCATGGCAGTGAGCCTGGAAGCGCGGGTACCACTGTTGGACCACCGGGTTGTTGAGTATGCCGCAAGATTACCTGACCAATTTAAACGTCGTGATGGCCATAACAAATACATATTGCGTCAGGTGCTGAACCGCTATGTGCCAAGCGCACTGACTGATCGGCCTAAAATGGGGTTTGGTGTGCCGATGGAGCAGTGGTTACGTGGCCCTTTGCGTGAACTGGCGGAAACGCACTTGTCAGCGTCAGCTGTTCAGCAAACAGGATTGCTTGATCCCAAGCCGATCAGAGATTTATGGCATGACCATGTGAACGGTCGACGCAACAACGCCTCCCAGTTGTGGATTGTCATTGTGTTACAAATGTGGATTAGTGATCGTGGATTGTTCTGATACATATAACGCCCAATATCACGTGCATAGAATGGGCTAAATGCGGTAGTAACCTTTACTCGTCCAGGAGCCTTCACCATGGTCAAGCTGAAAACCATTTACACAATTGTCTCGACGGCTGAACTGGAGGCCGTTAAGGCGTTTTATGCAAAATACTTTGGCTTCAAAGCGGTATTTGATACCGGCTGGTATGTCCAGCTGAACGCGCCGCGGGATGGTTCGGATGTGCCGCTGGAGCTTGGTTTTATGCTGCCGGGCAATGAAGATCTCATCGAAGAGTTCAAACCGAGATTTAACGGTCAGGGTATGTTCATCAGCCTTGAAGTGGATGATGTGGATTCGGTTTACGCCCAAGTTACGGCAGACGGCTTTGAGCCGGTGCAGGATCTGCAGGAACAACCCTGGGGCCAGCGGCACTTTATTATCCGAGATCCGGGCGGTACATTTCTCGAGGTGGTCACCCTGGTTTCACCAACCGACGAATTTCGCCAGCAGTTCCCGGATTTTTACGCCGGACGGTGATCCTGACGATGCCGCCTGGTACGTTTTGTTTTTTTGAAAAATCTTCGCCCCGCGATGGTATTCAATTCAGCAAACGCTGATAATCTGCGAACAACTTTCAAGGGCTGAGCCCGTCGCATAGAAGAAATCCGTCCGTGTCGAATCAAGCAGCAAAAAGCGACTCAAACAAAAAGCCCGACAAGAAGGGCATTCGCAAGCAGATCGTGCGTGGTCTGCAAGCCTGTATCGTAGAAAAGGGTTATGCCTATACCAAACTGAACGATATTGCCGCGAAATCGGAGCTGGTCCCGAGTCATGTGCGCTACTACTTCACCAGCAAGGAAGAGATGCTCGAGTATCGCTTCGAAGAGATGTGCCGCGATGTGGCCTATCGGTTGGCTGGCTTCGACCGCAGCTCACCCTCCGCGTGGTTTCGCGATTTTGGCTACTTCATGTTTAACGACAACCCGCAGTGGAAACCAACCATTCTGGTGTTGATGGAAGTGAATGTTGCGGTTGCTCATTCAGATGCGATGCGGCGCATGAAAGCGGAATCCGATCGGCGGGTGTTAAAAGAGTTTGAAGAACAGTTGGGCAGCACTCAGCTGGCTGCAGGCCTTGATCCTGCTGCGGCAGCACAACTCACCTTTGCGATGATGAACGGTCTGCTGACCAATGAGGCATTTGAATCCGGCCCCAGCGTACTTGAGGCACGGCAGCTGTTTTATGCTTTTGTAGAATCCATGGCCGGCATCAAAGTCAGTACTGAATCGCCCTGAAACACCGGGGCAGCATCACTGCTCCGCGTATCATCTTGTCCCGTTGCGCTCTTATCCCGTTGCGCTCTTTTCTAAAGATAGGGTGCCCCGTTACAAACGGGGCTGATCTTCTTCGGCAAAAGGCTACAGGCGATCAAAGTGCTTGGTGGCAGTGAAACCCCAGGTGCGCGGCGCACCGTGCACTCTTGAGCCATTGCCCAGCGCCAGATTATTGGAAAACTGCGTCATGTGTTCATCGTCAGCAATGTTCTTGCCCCAGGCGGTGAACTCCCAGCCTTCCTGCAGATAAAGGGTCACCCTGGCATTGATGACCCAATAGTCTTCTGACTGGGTGAACGGTTCGTTCAACGCGCCGCGGAATGTTTCGTCCTGATAGCGTCCGTCGGCCGCAATACGTATGGAAGCGCCGTCACCCACTTCAAACTCATAGCTGGCGTTCAGGTTGGTGGAGAACTCCGGCGCGTCCGGTTGCTCGTTACCTTTTGGGATAACATCTGCCCCGCTGACAAAAGAGTCCAGCTCTGTGTCCAGAAAGCCGAACCCGGCTGAGAGGGTAAGTCCAGTCACTTCCGGTGGGCGCCATTGCACGAACAGATCCAAGCCGTAAATACTGGCGCCGCTGACGTTACCCAGGCGATTTACGGGCACCGCACCTGAGTTGTCGCCAATAAAGGTCTGTACGTCTTCATAATCGTAGTAGAACACCGCCGCTTCGTAACTCAGCCCCATGTCTGCTGCCTGTCCCTTGATGCCCAGTTCGTAAGCAATTAACTGCTCTGCATCGTACGGTATCAACTGGGCGTCACTGGTGACGACCCCGGTGAAGAAACCGCCGCTTTTTGTGCCTTGTGAAGCTGATGCGTAAACCAGCACTTCGTCAGCCACCTGCCAGTTCAAGCCGAGTTTCCAGTCGACGCTGTCATCTTCGACGGTGTCGTCAACAAATGCGAGTCTGACAGGGCCGCTACCCAATGGTGCAAAAGAGAGAAAACTGGCTGGCGCCAGGCTTACCAGGTCGTCGGTGTAGACCAGACCGTCACGTTCTTCATCGGAGTAGCGGATACCGGTAATTAAGGTCAACGTATCGCTCAGCGCCCATTCTGCGTTAGCAAATACAGAGAAGTTGGTGGACTCAATTTTGCCGAGGCTGAAGGTGGTTGTGTTGAGGATGCCTGGCAGGTCGCCAAAGTAGGTGGTGGTCACCTCATCATCGGTGTAGAACACGCCTACCTGCCAGATGGTACTGCCGGATTCGCCGGACAGACGGATTTCCTGTGATACCTGTTTGACTTCGTCATCATTGTAAAAGTCCAGGATTGCCAGCGGACTGGCGTCCACATCAGCAGAGTACTCTCTGTCAAAATCGATGAAGCCGGTGATCGCGGTTAAGGTACCGAAGTCGAAGTCCGAGTCGATCCGTAAGTTCGCCATGGTCTGGTTCAGGTTGTAGGTGGGATCTGCTGAAAAGCTGCCGCGATAGATATCACCGTCAGTATCGGTATAGCCAGCAAAGTTCATGCACTCCGGATTGGGGCAGTCGGTTCTGAACGCACTGGGAACGGCGCCAGCAAAGTTCCCGGTACCGGTTTCACTGCTGCCGTCCTGCTCATCAATCTTGAACAGAACACTGGTGCGGTCGGTTGGCTCCCACAACAGTTGCGCACGAGCCATCCAGACGTCGCGTTCGCCGACATCTCGCCCCAGGAAGTCGTTTTCCCAGAATCCTTCACCCTGATCAATCACCTTACCGGCAACCCTAAGAGCCAGCGTATCGGTCAGTGGTGTATTGAACATGCCTTCTACTTCAAACAATTCGTAGTCACCGGCACCGGCACTGATGCGCGCGCTGCGTCCGTCCGGGTCTGGCTTGGCGGTCACCACGTTCAGGGCGCCCGCTGTAGAGTTTCTGCCATACAGGGTTCCCTGAGGACCTTTGAGCACCTCCATGCGTTCCAGGTCGTAAAGATCAGAGCTCAACAGAGCCAGGGAGCTGAGAGAAACTTCGTCCACGTACACCCCGATGGCGGGGTTGTTGGCGGCGTTAAAGTCGTTCAGTCCGACACCGCGCACTGTCAAAATGGGCATCAGGCCTGGAATCACGTTCTTCACCGTGGCGTTCGGCGTGAACACATGGATTTCTTCCACCATAGTGATGCGCCGATCACGAATCTCTTCCTCGCCGACGACGGCGATACTGATGCCTACATCGTTCAGGTTCTGCTGTCTTTTTTGCGCGGTCACCACCACTTCTTCGATGACATTGCCGTTTTGCGCCAGCACGCTCAGTGGTGCTGCGAGTAACGCCGACAGGCAGGTACTGGTTAGTATTGCGATCAACCGTTTGTTCATTGGTATCCCCTCTCTTGAACTGGTTGTTTAAGCGAAAACTGCAGGCGCTACGGCTGCCTCAGTTCCGTGATAGCGGTATAGAATGCGCGTTTGGAAATACCGCGCACATCTGGAATTTGCGGCTGGCCGGCGAACTGCTGGACCATGCCGACAAACACCAGGTTTTCGACCGGGTCAATCCAGAACCAGGTGCCGGCAGCGCCGCCCCAGTAGTATTCACCCTTCGAATAGGCGCTGCCGTTCTCGACCGGATCTTCAATGATGGCAAAGTCCAGGCCAAAGCTGCTGCCCGGTTGGCCGCCCAGCATGGGCGACATCTCGGTGACCCCGGCAGGCAAGTGATTGGTGTGCATCAGTTTGACGGTAGCGGGTGACAAAATTCTGGTACCGTCTAAGGTGCCGCCGTTCAAGAGCATCTGGCTGAAGCGCAGATAGTCCATGGCGGTAGATACCAGGCCCCAGCCCCCGGCCTGCAGGGTCTGGTCTTCGGTAAAGCGGATCGCCCCGTCAAACAGTTCCTGTGCGATAAGCTGATCTTGCTCGTTGTAATGGTACACCTGGGCGAACCTGTCGAGCTTGTCAGGCGATACGGAAAAAGCGGTGTCCTGCATGCCGAGCGGACCGAATAAACGTTCCTGCAGAAAGTCGCCAAAACGCTGGCCGGATAACAATTCCACCAGATAACCCTGGATTTCGACGGCGGCGCTGTAGTTGTGGCGGGTGCCGGGTTGCCACTTAAGCGGCAGGTTGGCTACTTTGCGCGTGAAGGTTTCCAGATTGGAATCCGGATTAAATATGTCGGCATCAGAGTACGCGACATCCACTGGATGGTTGCCCATCATGGTGCCGTATGCCAGGCCGGCAGTATGGGTCATCAGGTGGCGGATGGTGATCGCTTGCTCGGCAGGTTCGGTGAGGAAGTTGCCGTCCTCATCCGTGCCAACGTAGACCTGAGGCTCGGCGAATTCGGGAATGTATTTGGAGAGCGGGTCTGACAAGCTGAATTTGCCCTCGTCGTACAGCATCATCAGCGCAACACCGGTGACCGGTTTGGTCATTGAATAGATGCGAAAGATGGTGTCTTTCTGCATCGGCAGACCACGTTCAATGTCGCGTTGTCCAACCGCTTCGAAGTGCACAATGCGGTTGTTGCGAGCGGCGATGGTCACGGTGCCGGCGAGCTGGCCCGCATCTACCAGTTGCTGCATGCCAGCAGTAACACGGGTTAAAAGATCCGCGTCCATGCCAGCCCCGGATGCTTTACCTGTAGTCAGGCGGTCAGCCTGGGTGGTCACTGAACAAAGCAGCAGACAGAGCGCTAAGGCTGTTCTGGTCAGGTATGCCTGGTTTTGATGCGCCGAATTTCGCACGGTAACAAATCCCCCCGGAGATGTGATGGGAGGAACTCTATCACCTTTTTATTTTTTTACAAAATAAAAATTTTGCGCGATTTTTTGTTGTCCGGTTGCCCCTGACTAAGCCCAGATGCCCTTGCTTATTGTTCTGACGCGCGCTGGTGGCGAATCCACTCGCTATCGATGTTCAACTTTTTGGCAATTTTGTCTTCAGGTGCCACCACTCGCCAGAACGGTGTGATTTCAGCAGGAGCAGTCCCCTGGTCCATGGCTTCCAGTGCTGCTTCAGCGCAAATGCGCAGAAAAATGGCGGTAGACACGGGGCAGGTGGCGTCACATCTGTTGCGGCGGGCCAGTTCGTTGCGCAGGCGATGAATGGTGCGGGTTTCACCGTAGGGGATTTTGCGAATGTAGGCATCCACCATCTGCGGCGTACCGACGAGCATCAGCTGACCTGCCTTGATCCCGGCAAAGTCGTGCTCCAGTACCACTTTCTTTTTGTCTTTCTTCTGCTGCAGTTTTTGCGTCGCTGTCTTGGCCATGATCACCTCCTGGCCAGCACCCTAGCACGAACCTCTATGAGCGAGAATAATGGGCAAAATTTTGTATATTATTCATCAGCTTAGGCCATTTGGCCGGCAGCGGGACAGGTGCTCAATCAGGCATCCAGTCTACCAGTGGGTGGTGAGGGCACCGCCAGCTGTCCTTTTAGGGCGCCGCCAGCTGTCCTTTTAAAAAGACGTCGCCCAAGGTGACGCACAAACGGCCGTACTGCGGCTGCAGGTCAAAAGCATGAGCTGCGCCGTCAAATACATGCAGTTCGCACGCTGCACCGGCTTCCAACAACTTCAGGTACAGGGCGTGACTGTCCTGCCATGCAACCAGTTCGTCCTGGTTGCCGGTCATGAGCAATGTAGGCGGAAAATCCGCGCGCGCGTGATTCAATGGGCTCATGTTGTGCAGCACGGTTTCGATATCCTCGTCTCCCACCAGGAACTGCATGGCTTGAGGTGCGCCCAGCGCCCTGGCGCCGGGGCCGAGAAAATCTGCCGGTGCGTACAGTGCTACGGTGGCGGCAATGGGGTGGGCCTGTAACGCCGCCGCCATCAGCGCCAGCTGCCCCCCTGCTGAGTTGCCCCATGCGACAATGCTGTCTGTACTCACTGACAGCTCTGCAGCCCTTTGATGGAACAAGCCCAGCGCGTCCTGCACGTCATCAAGTTGGGCCGGCCATTTGTGTTGCGGTGCAAGTCGGTACTCACAGGCCAGTGAGGTGTATCCGAGTCGACCGAGTTGGATGCCATAACCGTGTAGTTGTGCGCGGTCGCCCTGCACGTAGCTGCCGCCATGTATCAGGAGGATGCCCACACCGTTGGGTTGTGGCGGATGATAGAGGTTGCCCTGCAAAGTGTGTCCACCGGTGCCCTGGTAGGTGACGGCTTCTACTTGTACTCGATCCCGCTTTTGATCCTGCGTTTGATCCTGTGTTGACACATCCCCTCCGAACTCCGCGGACAGCTGCTGTTCAGCACGCTCGTACTGAGACACAAAAGTTATTTGGTAGCCGAATAGTATATGTGTAGCATTTATTTTCACCAAGATGATGAAGAGGGCAGACATGGACCATCCCGCCATAACACGAGACCGGGTGGCAGTGATCACCGGTGCGGCCAGCGGTATCGGCCTGGCTGCCGCCCAGGCGTTGGCTGCGCGGGGTATGCGTGTGTGCCTGGCGGATCGTGATGAAGACAAGTTAGAACAAGGACTCGCTACCATTGAGGGTACAGCCATCAGCCACACAACGGACGTGGCGGATCTGGATTCCGTGCTTGCCCTGCGGCAGCGTGTGCTGGATGAATTTGGCGAAGTGGCCTTGCTGATGAACAATGCGGGTACCGGCGCCGCAACCGGCAGTTGGACTGAGCTGTCGAACTGGCAGCGCATCATAGGCGTAAATTTCTGGGGCGTTGTGCATGGGTTGCAAACGTTTACCCAGCAGATGATCGACCAGGGCACACCTTGCGCCATTATCAACACGGGTTCAAAACAAGGCATTACCAACCCGCCTGGCAGCCCGGCTTACAATGCCAGCAAGGCAGGGGTGAAATCTGTCACGGAGAGCCTGGCGCACGAGTTGCGCAATACTGAGGGTTGTCAGGTCACCGCACATCTGCTGGTACCGGGCTTCACCTACACCGGCATGATCTCACGCTTTGTGCCGGAACAACCGCCAGCTGCGTGGCGTCCTGAGCAGGTGGTGGAACGTCTGCTCGAGAACATCGGCGCGGGTGATTTTTATGTTATC
>JBCCUW010000067.1:0-12989 GCA_039196385.1 Pseudomonadota bacterium | reverse complement strand
TTTATCTGTACAAACGGGGTATGCTCACGGGTCTCTGCCTGAGCGCGGCGGATGCCGGTGAACCTCGTGCCTACCTGCAGCTCCTGCAACGCACGCTGCATTGGCTCCACTTTGTTTTCGTAATTGTAGCTATCGATACCTTCCGCGCCCTGCAGCCAGCGTTGTCCATGCGTCAGTTCCTGCTGCAATGGACTCACTTTGCTGCGGTAGACGTGCAGGTTCAGATCCAGCCGATTGGTCAATTCATCAACAAATTGATACGTTTCGTCAAACAGGTATCCGGTATCCAGCAGAATGACCGGGATCTCCGGTCGCGCAGTGGTTAGCAGGTGCAGGCTCACCGCCGCCTGAGCACCAAACGAAGAACTCAGGACATGTGCGCCCGGCAGATCTTCTAACGCCAACGCCACGCGTTCAGCCGCATCGATGGTGGCAAAATGCGCGTTCCACTCGGAAATCTGACCGTGGTCGAAGTCTACAGGTTGGCTCGTTTGTGCTTGCATAACGACACTGTAGGGGCGCTGCCGGAGAAACAAAAAGAATGATTAGCGATACCTAAATAAGCTACGGTTATATTCATTGATTCTGATATAACCATTCTATCGGCTCGTTCTCCGCTTGTGAGAGACCACTACTTGTCGTACAACGTCCAGTTCATCCGCTACCAGGCCATGTTATGAGCGAAACCCAGTCCCACGAACTGTTTCCGGACTTTTTCCAACACGTGAGTAACGTCCGCGCCATGCGCCGACTGAAGCCAGATCCCGTTCCCCAGGAATTGATTTTCAAAGTACTCAACGCCGGCGTACAGGCCCCTTCTGGACAAAACCTGCAGCCCTGGAAGTTTGTCCTGCTGGACGATCCGGAGGCCAAAACCTGGTTTGCGCAACGTTATGCCCAGGCCATGGAATCACGTTTTGGCTTCAGTTTGGACGCGCAAACGCGCGCCGAGCGTTTCCAGGGCCGTGAGCAACGTGGCCAGTTGGGTGCACTGTTCCATCAGATTGATCATATGCAGGAGGCACCCTACCTGTTGCTGATCTGCGGCGAACGCGACTGGCCGTTTAAAGTACCAGAGGAACAGCGCGTGGGCCTGGCCCCACCCAACTACGGCGCGGTGTATCCGTGCGTGCAGAATATCCTGCTGGCCTGCCGTGCCGTAGGACTCGGCGCAGCGCTGACCACCATGCACCAGGTGTTTGAAGATGAACTGCACGCCCGGTTCAAAATTCCAGACACCTACGGCGTGGTGGTGACCATGCCCATAGGCTGGCCCATGGGCAATTTTGGCCCGGTTACCCGGAAACCCGCGGAAGACTGCACCTTTTTTAATGAGTGGGGCAATTCTACAGAGGGGGACAATTCTACAGAGGGGGACAATTCTACCGATCGGGACAATGCCTCAGGGTAATGCGTTCACATCAATGGGTGGTACCGTAAACGCCGGACGGCCCGTCACCTTGGCCCGCACTTCACCGTTGCTCCCGTTGTAAAGCAGATCAACGACTTCTGCAGCCAGCTCTGCCGGCGGCATAATGGTAGCCGGATCGCGAAAAGCATCAGGCACAATAGCCGTGTCGACCACCCCAGGGCAGATCACGTTGATGCGCACGCCCCGGTCCTGATTGGCGACCGCCACGCTGCGCGCGAAACCCACCAGGGCATGTTTGGTCGCGGAGTACATCGGGTCCACCGGCAGATTGCCAAACGCGGCAATAGAGGCGGTAATGCAGATTGCCCCACCACGCTCACGGATGCCGGGCAGCAACGTTTTCAGGCCATGATACACGCCATCCAGATTAACCCCGACAATTCTTTTGTATTGCTCCGGCGCAACATCTTCAATGCCCAGAAAATCTCCACCGGTGGGTACGGTCATGATGCCGGCGTTCAAATGCGCCAGGTCCGGCGGGCCCAACGCAGTTTCACACTGGGCCAGCGCTTGCTCTACCGAGGCCAGATCCGCCACATCGCACTCGATAAAAGTTCCGCCAATCTCGTCCGCCAATGCCTGGCCTGCTGCCGCGTTAATGTCACAAACCGCAACCTTAAGGCCTCGCTCTGCAAGTAACATTGCGGTGGCCTGTCCAATCCCTGTGGCGGCGCCTGTGACAAGAGCGACTTTATATTGCGATGCATTCATGCTGATCAGCTCTCCAACCCACGCAGAATCTGTTCGTCAGCCACCCACTTGCCATACAACTCGTGGAAGTGGCGCAATTTCAGCTCGTTGTAGTCACCAAAGCGCAGATGCTCCCGGGCGGTTGCTTTCATGCCCTGAAACACAAAAGGCAGATTGCGCAGATCTTGATTGAAGACTTTGGTCAACATGCCCAGTTCAGGCGCGTTCGTCCAATCTTCGTCTGCGTCCAGCCAGTGGATTTCCCGCGCTGGTGTGTACTCGCCATTTTCTGGAATCGGCGCCATATACATGCACTCCATGATGCATTCTTCGTGGTTATCGCCGTTCGGCCGAAAGCGGTAGTTGATCAGGTTAAACGAACCCCAGGGATGCCAGTTGGGAAACACCGTGAAGTACATGGAGGAGTGCAGTTCGACATCGGGTATATCCGCCGCAATCGACGGGATCACATCCTTCAACATCTGGCGCTGCATGCGCGCCTGCAACTGGCGCATGGGCACTTCGCCAACGTCTTCTTTGGCGTCTTCTGATAGCTCCAGGTCCCGGGCCCGGGGAGTCGGCGCAGAGGCCGGTAACTGGCAGCCGCCCGCCCACAAACACATGTGCGGATTGGCATCTTTCAGTTCACCCTCCAGCCATTGGGCCTGGGTCGTGAACTTACCCGTGACACCCTTGGGCGTGGTCACTTGTACCACGCCGTCACCTACACTGGCGTAAATCCAGCCATTCAAAGGGTGGCGCAAACACGTTGTCCCGTTCTCTCCTTCCACCGGCTCCCAACTCGGTAAACCTTCAGTTTCCAACGCACCACAGCGGATAGCGCGGGAGTAATTGCCAAAGGCGTCGTATTTGGTGCATAGGTCGTGGGCCCCACCGGTCAGTATCTGGGGATGGGTCATCAACACATGGTAAGACTCCATGAACGCTTCCTGCACCACTTTCCAGTTGGCGCGAATCACCTTGGCGACATGGGCCTGCTTGAACCGCTTGGTGTAAGGCAACAACTCGAAATGATCCGCCAGATCACCAAGGTGTTCTTCCAGCGGGGCACAGTCCGGATCCGGATTAATAAACAGAAAACGGCCCCAGCGCGCCAGTTTCACCTCCGGCAGCGACTCTTCTTCCCGGTTCAAACCGGAGAAGTCGTACGCACAGGGGATTTGTTTCAGCGTCCCATCCAGGTTCCAGGCCCAGCCGTGGAAGGGACAGCGCAGCTCTTCGAGCCCTTTAGCCGGGCTTTCACGCAACTTGCGGCCCCGGTGCAGGCAGGCGTTGTAATACGCCTTGTATTCGTCTTCGCCGGTTCGCACGATCAGGTAAGAACGCGTGGCGATGTCATATGGCACGACATCACCGACGTTCTCAAAATCATCTTCATGGGCCGCCATCTGCCAGACACGGTTCCACAAGCGCTGCTTCTCAAGTTCGTGATACTTGCGGTCGATATAGCGCGCGACCGGGACCAGGGTCGGTCCAGATGGCAAAGGCGCGTTGCGACGCAATGCGTCGGTGATCTGGTCAGGGTTGCTGTCGGCTGCCAGCATCTCGGCAAATGCTTCGTCCATCGTGCGGACGGCACTGGTATCTGTACTCATCAGGCTCTCTGATCAAAAATGCAGCGATCATATTGAAACGCGTTGCAATTTCAATCAAGCAGAATTTCCCGCTCACAGCGATCAGCTAACGCCGGTACCCCAATGCGAGCCCATGACGGCAGCCGCATCGGTCTGCAGATGGGCGCCGCTGGCTTCATTAAACAGATCACCGTCGGTGAAGTGCTCCAGCATAAAACCGTGCGGATCGCGCCAGTAGTCAAACACCTGACTGCCAAGGATGTGCTTACCAATCCCCATGGCATGTTCGTAACCCTGCCGCTGCAGCACATCATGACCCAGCAGCACACTATCCCAATCCGCCACCTCGAATGCGGCGTGGTGAAAATCCGCTTTGCCGGCATTAATCAGAAACAGCGTGTGATGATCGACGTAGTAGTCGCCGCGATTACAGCGCAGAAACGCGCCCATGGGTTTGTCTTCGCTGGGACCGGCAATCTCATCGCTGGTCAGCAGGCTGAGGCATCGCTTGTACCAGGCTTCGCTGGTGCGGAAGTCATTCACAAAAAACACGCAGTGACCCAGGCGTTTGACAATCTGTCGATTGCTGTCGAACGACACACGCTCGCCGAAACGCTGTCGATCCGCACCTGAATTCAGGGGCGCGCGCGTCGGCACCGGCAACGCTTCCGGCTGCTCAATGCCGTGCACCAGGCGCACCACCCGGCCATCCGGATCACGCAGTTGCGCCCCAACGCCACCTCCCGGGAAAGGCAGCGGTTCCACCGGCACCTGTTCTATCTGCGCAATCGCCTCAAGTCTCGCTCTATCCAATGCGGCAAAGCCAACTTCAACAAATTGCGCGGGACCCTGCTCAGCGATATAACAGTAACGTTCAGCGTCAGTCCCACGCGCCAGCAGATAACCGTCTACGCGCTCAGTGGCGAATCCGAAGTCATCAAGAAACTGCTGTTGTTTGTCGAGATCTTCGACCTGGAAGCGGACGTAAAGGACATCAGCGATACCCTGATTTGGTAATAGATCAGTCAGGCTTGCAGATTGATTGTCGCTGACATCATGTGAGGGGTTATCACTGGACATGTTATGCTCCTGGGATAGCGTTTAACTTGCTGCTTGACTAAGAATCTATATTAAAACTTGTTGTATGACAAGTTTTGTGTAACACTCTCGGCGCCCCGAAGCTGCGCCTGCTATGCCTGGAGATTTTTATGCGACTGATTACCTTTACCGAAAACACCTCCACCCGAATCGGCATTCTGCGTGATCAGCAGATTGTTGATCTGAGCCAGGCACTACCCCAGCTGCCAACCGATATGGTCGCGCTGCTGGCTGCGGGTGAAGACGCCATGCAGCAAGTGCGCGACGCCGCCACCGCAGATAGCCATCTGACCCTGGACCAAGTCAAGCTGCAGAGCCCGGTGCTGCGCCCCGGAAAAATCCTGGCCATCGGGCTCAACTACCGCGCTCACGCGGAAGAAAGCGGCATGGAAATTCCCAAATACCCCGTGGTGTTTACCAAGCAGAACACTTCGATCAATGGACCCTATGACGACGTGCACCATCCCGCTGAGACCAAAATGCTCGACTACGAAGGCGAGCTGGCCTTTGTCATCGGCAAACGCTGCCGACGGGTGCCCGCAGAAAAAGCCGCGTCGGTAATCGCCGGTTACACCATCAATAACGACGTCAGCGTGCGCAACTGGCAACTGCGCGGTGCACCGCCCCAGTTCACCATGGGCAAGTCCTGGGACACCCATTGCCCGCTGGGACCTGCACTGGTAACCCCGGATGAGGTAGACCCGCACAATTTACGCCTGCGTACGCTTGTCAACGGTGAAGTGCGTCAGGACACCAGCACCAACGATCTGATCTTCAATTGTTATGACATTGTTGCCTTCCTATCTACCGCATTCACCCTGGAACCTGGTGACGTAGTGGTCACCGGGACACCTTCCGGCGTGGGCATGGCGATGAAGCCACCTCAATCTCTCCAGGCCGGCGACAGCGTCAGGGTTGAGATAGAACAACTGGGCTACATTGAGAATCGCGTCATTGATGAGCCCGCGGATACCGCTGTGTACTAAAACCATCAGAAACCATCAGAAACCATCAGAACCAATCAGACCGCAACCGGGATCTTTGGCTGATTGAGAAAACGGCGCCAAGTTGGCATGGTAGACGCTTTGGGTGATTAGACATCGGGAGCAACGCATGTACGACCTGAGTATTATCAATGCGCGCATCGTCGACGGCACCGGCAGCGAGTCCTTCCTGGGCTCCGTGGCGGTCAAAGACGGTCGCATCGCCAAAGTCAGCCGCGACGCCACCCGCTTAACCGCGCGCCGCACCATTGATGCTGAGGGCAACCTGCTCACCCCCGGCTTTGTCGACATTCACACGCACTACGACGGGCAGGTCTGCTGGGATAAGCAGGTGACACCCAGTTCCTGGCACGGCGTCACCACCGTGGTCATGGGCAATTGTGGGGTCGGTTTTGCACCCGTCCATCGCGGCAACGAAGACGAGCTGGTGGCGCTGATGGAAAGCGTTGAAGATATTCCAGGCACCGCGCTGCACGAAGGAGTGCCCTGGACCTGGGAGACATTTCCTGAATATCTCGATGCCATCGACACGCCATATACCGTCGATGTCGGCACCCAGGTACCCCATGTGGCCATCCGCCACTACGTCATGGGACAGCGCTGTTACGACGACGCCACCCCGCAGGACATGGCGAGCATGCGCGACCTGACCCACGAAGCCCTGCAGGCTGGCGCACTCGGCTTTTCCACCTCACGTTTTTACGGCCACCTGGACAAACACGGCAACCTGGTCCCCGGCACCAACGCCAGCGCGGAAGAAATGAAAACCATTGGCGACGCGTTCAGCGGCTTGCAACACGGCACCATTGAAATCATCTCCGACTATCTCAACGATGCTGAGGAACTGGGTTGGATTGAGCATATCGCCCGCCGCACCGGCCGGCCGATCACGACCCTGGTCGGCACCGCAAAAAGCGGTATCTGGGATCTGGCTGACCAACTGAATGCTGAAGGACTGCAGATCCGCCCACAAGTGGGCGCGCGCCCCGCCTCCATCCTCATGACTCTGGAAGGCACCATTAACCCCATGCGTCAGCACGCGGCCTATCGGGAGATCGCGGATCAGCCGCTGGCCGTCAGGCAGCAGAAGCTGCTTGACCCGACCTTTCGCGCCCGGGTGCTGAGCGAACCGCCTATGTTGCCAAAAAACAAAGATGCGGTGCACATGATGAACAACTACCCCACCATCTATGTGATGGATCCGCAGCTCAGTTACGAGCCCGGCGAGGCTGATTCCGTGGCCGCCATTGCAGCGGCCAGGGGCCAGCACCCGCTGGAGGTAATCATGGACACCATGGCCTCAGGCACCCCCTTACTGGTATTGTTTGGCAAATACCCTGGCGATCTGGAGGCGCAACGCGCCGCCATCGAACATCAGCACAGCGTGTTTGGGTTATCGGATGGGGGCGCGCATTGTGGCGTTCTGGTCGACGCCAGCGTACCCACCTACATGCTCACCTATTTCACCCGGGACCGTCAGCGTGGCCCACGGATGAATATTGAGTACGTGGTGCACAAAATGACGCAGGATACGGCACGCCTGTACAGCTTGAATGACCGCGGTGTCATCGCCGCAGGCTACAAGGCTGATCTTAACGTGATCGACTACGAGGCGCTGGCGCTGCATGCGCCGGAGATGGTGTTTGACCTGCCGGCAGGTGGTAAGCGCCTGATTCAACGGGCTGACGGCTATCGGGCCACTATTTGCAGCGGGGAAGTCACCTATGAGCAGGGTGAAGCCACGGGCAACATGCCCGGCAGGCTGATCCGGGGTGGACAATCAGCCACCGGCTGAGCACCCACTCAGCCAGCCAACAACCAAGCCAAACCTGCACAGGCAAACTAAAGATGCAAACTCTGGAATGTGATTATCTCATTATCGGCAGCGGCGCCATGGGCATGGCATTTGCTGATGTTCTCATGCATGAAGGCCAGGCCACCATGGTCATGGTGGACCAGTACCACCAACCCGGCGGCCACTGGAACAATGCTTATCCGTTTGTGCGCCTGCACCAACCCTCAGCGTTTTACGGGGTTAACAGCAAAGTTCTGGGCAGCAACCGGGTGGATCAGACCGGCTGGAATAAAGGCCTGTACGAGCTGGCTACCAACAGCGAGGTGTGCGCCTACTTCGACCAGGTGATGTATCAGCAGTTCTTGCCGACCGACCGGCTGCAGTACTTTCCCATGTGCCGCTATACCGGAGACGGTCAGTTTCATTCACTGGTTTCTGACGATAAATATCAGGTGCAGGCACACAAAATTGTCGACGCCACGTACATGAATGTCACGGTGCCATCCATGCGCCCACCCGCGTATGTTGTGGCTGACGGTGTGGCTTGCGCACCACCCAACCAGTTACCCAAGCTGGCTGGCCAATACGATCGCTACGTCATTGTCGGTGCTGGCAAAACGGGGATGGACGCTTGTCTGTTTCTGCTGCGCAATGGGGCCGCACCGGAGCACATCACCTGGATCATGCCGCGGGATTCCTGGCTGCTGGATCGGGCCGACATTCAACCTCCAGGGCTGAGCGACGACACGGTAGCGCGTGCTTTTGCCCAACAAAGCCAGGCAATTGCCGAGTCATCCACCATCGCGGAGATTTTCGAGCGTGTCGCGGCTGGCGGGCAACTGTTGCGCTTCGATGATACGGTGGAACCCACCATGTATCGATGCGCCACCGTCACCCGTGCTGAACTTGAACAACTGCGGCGAATCCCCAACATCGTCCGCCAGGGCCGCGTGCAGCAGATCAACCCGGACGCCATCGAACTGGACGGTGGGCGTGTTGCCACCTCAACCACAACATTGCATGTGGATTGCAGCGCTGACGGCCTGGAACGGCGGCCGGCAACACCAGTATTTGCAGACGACAAGATTACCCTGCAATCGGTCCGCACGTGCCAGCAGGTGTTCAGCGCTGCCTTCATTGGCCACATCGAAGTGCGATTTGCCGAAGATCCACGCGGGCACGAACATATGAACGCCTTGTGCACCCCCGTGCCGCATCCGGATGACGCCATCGATTTTCTCCGCACCACGCTGACCACCAATCTCAACGCTGCGTTGTGGGCTCAAGACGAAGAACTACAGCAGTGGTTGCAGAATGCGCGACTCGACGGCTTCAGCCGTCCCACAGACAACGCTGAACCGTCTGCAGTCAGTGATGAGGAACGCGCTGCGGAACAAGCCGCCCGAGCCGCTTTGCTGAAAACCAACGTTAAAGCCATCAAGAATCTTCAGCGCCTGCTGGCGGAATACGACGGAACCCAATGAATACCTCCCGCGTGAATATGCAGATCAGCAGCACTGCGGAGCAGCCGGTTTATCCGGAATTGACCTTGATGCGCGAAGTGCTGCCGCTGCAGGGCGCCAGCCTGCTCGAGCTGGGCTGCGGGAGTGCCGACAAGTTGCGTCAGCTTGCCGATACCGGTGAGTTAACCTGGGTTGTGGGCGCGGAAGTGGATGCGCAGGCCCATTCGAAAAACCTGGCCACCCCCGCCAGCGGCATCGAATTTGCCCGGTTTGGTGCTGAAGCGATCCCACATGCAGATAACACCTTCGACATTGTGATGCTGTTGAAGTCGCTGCACCACGTTCCCGCGGTCAGTATGGATCAGGCGTTTGCAGAGATTTACCGCGTGTTGAAGCCCGGTGGTGTCGCCTATGTTTCCGAACCGGTTTTTGCCGGTCGCCTGAATGAAGTGATCCGCATGTTTCACGACGAACAACATGTGCGCGAACTGGCGTTTCAAGCGACCCGCAGGGCAGTAGACTCCGGTCAATTCAGCTTATTGGGTCAGCAGTTCTTTTTGACCCCGGTCAAGCTACAGTCGTTTGCTCAGTTCAAAGCCGGCATTATTGACGCCACACATACAGATCATCAGGTGGACGCTACGTTGCTCGAACAGGTGCATCGCAAGTTCGAGTCCATGGCAGACCAAGTAGATCAGTCGTTCTATTTTGAAACCCCCAACAGACTCGATCTTCTGCAGGTGAACAAAACCACCTAGCCGCCCTGGCTGTTTTTTGACCTCATATTTGCAGACTCAATCAAGATACCGCCGACGCAGCTCAGCCAGCGCCTGATCATCCAGGCCCAGCCGCTCACGAATGTAGTGCTCTGCATCGTCAAACTCGGCCTCTATGCCGGCATACGCCGCATGCAGATATTCTTCCCGCACGCCAAACAGCGCCATTACAGACTCCTTGTCGGGCATGGCCTGGGGGGCTTGCGATTCAAACCGCGCCAGCCACTTGGGCACAATGTAACCCTCATAGTCGATACACTCATTGGTCAGCAGGTAGTCTTCGATGACCGTTGATTTCGGCACGCCAAGCGCATGCAGAAGCAATGCAACAGCAACTCCGGTGCGGTCTTTGCCCGCTGAACAATGCACCAGAAAGCCGCCGTCTGTCGTGTTCAGAATGCCTTCGAACATGGTGATGTAGTCTTCGGCGTGCTCACGCGTCAGTTCACCCGTCAATCCGGCCATATAGTGGATCCGCTCCGTCAGGGTCAGCCCCGTCTCTTCCAGGCGCTTGCGCAGCTCCACCGCACTGCCCGGATCGATGGGTATCTCAAGCCGCGCCGGTTTATCCAAAGGAAAAGGCGTCGGCTCAGCTTCACGTTCATCGGGCCGGCGCAGATCGCAGATCAACGCGATCCCCAACTGGTGAAAGTCTTCCTGACCGCTGTCGCTGAGATGGGTCAACGTGCCGGAGCGATAAAGCAGCCCTGAACGCAGGCGGCGTCCCTCTGCTGTACGGTACCCGCCCAGGTCGCGCAGATTCACTGCACCATCCAGATTCAGCGCACTCTTATGCATATTCAAAGCCTGTCATTTAGGTAAAGGGTGTTGTGACTGGCAGCTGGCCCGCTTCAAGCCACCTACGCACTGCCTGGGTGACGATATACCTGGTCCAGAATCAATTGCGTACGCGCCTGCCAGGCGGCGGCATCTGCCGTGCCCCACGCGTCTCCGGTGCCTTCCCGCACCACGTCGGTGATTGCGGCAAAAAACGCCTCATACATTTCCCGGTCCACTTGATAAGCCAGCAGATGATTGTCCAGTTCCCAGTCGAGATAACCATTTTCGCCAAAGTGATCGTCAGTCATCAGCAGTTCCAGCGTCTGCTCGAACATGCGTCCGCGCATCTGGTCGTCCGAATGACCCATCAACTGCTGGGCAGGCGCACTCAGCTGGAAAAACCGCTGGTACACCTGAGGGACTATGTCGCCCAGATTGTTCGCACAGATTTCCAGCGAGCGGGTGATATCGGTTGTTTGTGAAACTGACATGCTGCGCCTCGTGCTATTCTGCGGGGCCTACTTTATCGCCTGACAACAAGATATCAACATGCACAACCCCACCTTTGATGTCATCGTCCTGGGTACCGGCGGCATTGGCAGCGCCACCCTGCTGCAATGTGCGCAACGGGGCGTGCGCTGCCTGGGCCTGGATCAGTTCGCCATGGCCCATGCGCGCGGGAGTTCGCACGGTGACACCCGCGCCATCCGCAAAGCGTATTTTGAACATCCGGACTACGTACCGCTGCTGCAGAGAGCTTACACCCTATGGCATCAGCTGGACGAACAGCGTCAGGCTAACCAACAGACCGCGCTGTATCACGCCAGCGGTGTCCTGAGCATGGGAAGTCCAGGCGGTGAGATCATTCAGGGCATCAGGCTGGCTGCCGCGCAGCACAACCTGCCCCTGGAAGAAATTGACGAGACGAGTATCAGCCAACATTTCCCTGGCATTCAAGCACAGGCCGGACACCAGGCCCTGCTGGAGCCGGACGGCGGTTATCTGATGGTCGAAGCGGCTATCACGCATCAAATTGAAGCAGCCGTTGAACTGGGCGCGGAATATCTCAGTGGCGTGACGGTGAACCGATGGCACTGTTCAGGTAGCACGGTCACCGTGGAGACCAGCGCGGGCAAGTTTCAGGCACACCGTCTGATCGTGACCGCCGGGGCCTGGGCCGCACAACTCATGCCTGAACTAGCGCCCCACCTGCGGGTGGTGCGCAAACACCTGCACTGGTTTGCCCCACGGGAGGAGCAGCTGACCCGTCAGCTCCCGGTGTTTTTCTTTGAGCTGGACAACGCCATGGTCTACGGCTTTCCCCAGATTGACGATCAGGGTGTAAAAATTGCCAACCACGCCGGGGGAGAACAGGTGGCGGATCCCATGCACCTGGCACCGGATGTTGACCCCTTCGATCAGGCCCTGATCAAGGACGTTGTGACCCATCACCTGCCTGCGGTCAGCCTACAAGCCACGCGTCATGCTGTGTGTATGTACACCCGCTCCCCGGACGATCACTTCATCGTTGATCAGCATCCGGAACACAGCCAATTGGTCTTCACAGCAGGGTTGTCAGGACACGGGTACAAATTTGCGCCGGTACTGGGCGAGGTGCTGACGCAACTCGCCCTCGACGGCGCGACGCATCTGCCCATAGACTTTTTGCGCACCAGCCGCTTCAATCTATAACAAATACTGCTATAACAAGTACTGCTATAACAAATACTGCTATAACAACTATGCCAACACAAGCGATGCCGCTGTCACCCCAGGAGTTGACCGCTTACCAGGAGCAGGGTTATCTCATTCGTCCGGGCGTTTTCAGCACCCATGAAATTGAGCACCTCGGCGCCGCCGTGGAAGCTGCGGTGGATGTGGCTGACCAGGAGGTTGCACAGGGTGAGACCTATTTCCTGGATGGCAAACGTTTTGTCGACACCCACCAATGCACTGTGCAGTTTGAGCACACCCCGGAATCCAACACCGTGCGCGTGATTGAGCCCGTCCATGTGCTGCATCCAAGCCTGAATGCACTGCTGGATGACCCCCGTCTGGTGGTGCCCATGCAGCAGATTATCGGCCAGCAGGACCTGGCCCTGTGGACTGCCAAGTTGAACCTGAAAAGACCCCGGCAAGGCTCCGGTTTCGGCTGGCATCAGGACTCTCCCTATTGGATACACGACTGCACCCATGTCGATCTGCTCCCCAATGTGATGCTGGCTCTGGATGCGCAGACGCAGGCGAATGGCTGCTTTGAAGTCATTGCCGGCAGCCATCAACACGGCATGCTGCCGGGCACCGCGGACGGCTCGCAACTGGGGGGATTTTTTACCGACCCGAATGCCTTCGATAT
>JBCCUW010000066.1:0-13200 GCA_039196385.1 Pseudomonadota bacterium | reverse complement strand
TCGGGTGGGCGCTTTGCCATTGCTGAACACAATTGATGGCAGTTGCACAGGCCTGTGCTTTGGGATAGCCATAAACCCCGGTGCTGATGGCCGGGAACGCAATTGAGGTGAGCTGCTGACGTGCCGCAATCTGCAGACTGTTCTCGTAGCACCGTTGCAGCAGCTCCGGCTCCCCCTGCTGGCCGTCTTGCCAGATGGGACCAACCGTATGAATAACATGCCGTGCGGGGAGCGCATAACCTGCGGTCAATTTGGCCTCACCGGTCAGGCAGCCGCCGAGCGTGCGGCACTCTTCCAGTAACCGGGGGCCTGCGGCACGATGTATGGCACCGTCGACACCGCCGCCGCCCAGCAGGCTAGCGTTGGCTGCGTTAACAATAGCGTCCACGGCGAGCGTGGTGATATCTGCCTGGGTGATGGTAATCTGCATTGGCTGGATGGATTGGATAACGATGCGTAATCGATTAGGTGAGTTTACCTTAAAGACCCCCTGGGAGGTGGACTGGTGCCCGCAGATTGTGGGTACCCTGGTGTTCATCCGAGAGGCCGGGAAAGTGTTGCTGATTCACAAGAAACGAGGTCACGGGGCCGGCAAAATTAACGCGCCCGGCGGCAAATTGCAGACGGGTGAGACGGTGCTTGACTGCGCGCGTCGGGAAACGCTGGAAGAAGTGGGGGTACAGGTCGAAGACCTGGTCTGCCGGGCGGAACTGCGCTTTGTTGAGCGTCAGGGGGATCAATGGCTGGGTTTTGTGTTTGTCTGCACCCGCTTCTCAGGAACCCCTGTGGCAACCGAAGAGGCTGACCCGTTCTGGTGCGACGAAACCGAATTGCCGTTTGCGCAGATGTGGCCGGATGACAAACTCTGGTTGCCGCAGGTGTTGCATGGTGACGACTTTCTGGTGGCGAACGTGCTGTTCGAAGACAGTCAGCTGCTGGACCATGAATTTGTGGAAGAGCCGTCCATATGGTCGACAATTCAAAGGTAGGGGCGCCTGTGTTAGCCTTTTGAGGCTGCTTAAGTGAATCGTGCAATGAGACTGGGGAGGGATCATGCGCATCGGTATTTCCGTGTGTTCCAATTATGTTATCGATGACCCGCGTCAGGGAGCTCGCTATATGGTTGAGCGGGCGGCTGCCGCGCGTGCGGCGGATCTGGATAGTCTGTTTGTTGGTGATCATCACGTTGTGGCGACGCCTTACTATCAGAACAGCGTTGTTCTGGGGCGTATGCTGGCCGAGTGGCACAACAAGCCTGCTGGCGCGCTTTATCTGTTGCCTTTGTGGCATCCGGTGCTGCTGGCGGAACAGATCGGTACGCTCGCAGCGGTGATGCAGGGACGTTTTATCCTGCAATGTGGCCTGGGCGGAGATCTCCGTCAGAGTGCCGGTATGGGTGTCGCGTTGCGCGACCGCGTGCCGATGTTTACCGATTCACTGGCCATTATGCGCGCGTTGTGGGCAGGTGAAACCGTGACCCATGAGCGCTTCTGGAATATTCAGGAAGCGCGCATCAATCCGGTGCCGGCGGAGTCGGTAGAGGTCTGGGTAGGCGCCAGTGCAGCGCCTGCCATCCACCGTGCAGCGCAACTGGCGGAAGGCTGGCTGGCTTCACCGGGCCTGGACCTGCGCAGTGCTGCAGACCAACTTAATCAGTATCAGCAGGCGTGTGCGGAACATCAACGTGCACCGGCTGCTGTGGCAATCCGGCGTGACGTATTTGTTGGGGCTACCTCGCAGGAAGCCGCGCAGTTTAAGCAACACTATATGGACAAGGGGTATCGGGGCTTCAGCGAAGATGCACTGATGACCGGTTCGGTAGCCGAGGTGGCAGACCAGCTCAGCGAGTTTGCGGCGCTGGGCTACACCGATGTCATTGTGCGCAACATCAGCAGCGACCAAGGTCAGGCACTGGCGACCATTGAACGCCTGGCTGACGTGAATCAGCAGCTCAACGGCTAAGGCGCTGGAGAGAGGTGAAGAAAGCTGAGGCATTGCGCATGCGCAGAATTAGACACTATGAGAGTTTGAAGTGAACAACATCCTGATTGCCAATCGTGGCGAAATAGCGCTGCGCATCATTCGCGCCGCGCAAGACATGCAGATCAAAACCACCGCCATATACGCTGAAGACGATAGTCAGGCGTTGCACGTACGCAAAGCCGATCAGGCTCAAGCTTTGCAAGGCAAAGGGGCCCGCGCATACCTGGATATTGCGCAGATTGTGGCGGTGGCGCAGGCGGCGGGCTGTGATGCCGTGCATCCCGGGTATGGCTTTCTGAGCGAAAACGCAGAGTTTGCCGGGGCGGTTACCGCAGCGGGTTTGATCTTTATTGGGCCAACTTCGGACACGCTCAGCCTGTTTGGTGACAAGGCGGCGGCCCGACGGCTGGCGCAGGAGCAGGGCCTGCCGGTGTTAGCGGGATCATCCACAGCGGTCAGCCTGGAACAGGCCCAGGCCTTCTATGCTGAGCTTGTCAGTGCTGATCCGAGCGCAGCGGTCATCCTAAAAGCGGTTTCGGGTGGTGGCGGGCGGGGTATGCGTGTGGTGCGTAAAGCAGCGGATCTGGCTGATGCGTACGCGCGCTGTGCGTCTGAAGCCAGCAGCGCTTTTGGTGCTGACGCGGTGTACGTTGAACAGTATGTGCCCCAGGCCAAGCACATTGAAGTGCAGATTATTGGGGACGGCAGCGGTGCGGTCAGCCATGTTTGGGAGCGCGAATGCAGCATTCAACGGCGCCATCAGAAATTGATCGAAGTGGCACCCAGCCCCAGTCTGGATGACGCGACCCGGGCAGCGATTTGTGCGGCAGCGGTGCAACTGGCGGCAGCCGCGCAGTACCGGGGTCTGGGGACCATTGAGTTTCTGTTGGCGCCGGATGGTAACCAGTTCTATTTCATGGAGGCCAATGCACGCTTACAGGTAGAACATACGGTCACCGAAGAGATTACGGGAATTGATCTGGTCCAGGCGCAGATCGCCATTGCCGATGGCGCGACGTTGCAGGACTTGTCGCTGGTACAGGACGACATTCCGGCACCCCGGGGTTATGCACTGCAGCTGCGCCTCAATATGGAGTCGTTGGCCGCGGATGGCACCGTCAAACCCGCCGGTGGCCGGTTGCAGGAGTTTGCGGTGCCCACCGGGCCAGGGCTGCGCACAGATACTTACGGTTACAGCGGTTATGTCACTAGTCCCAGCTATGACTCGTTGCTGGCCAAGCTGATTGTCAGTCACCGCAGCGCAGACTATCCGGCGGTATTGCGCCGTGCGGTCCGTGCGCTGGATGACCTGCAAGTTACCGGGGTGGTCACCAACCAGGCGTTGTTGCGCACCCTACTTGAGCATCCGCGTGTTGTGGACAATTCTGTGACCACCGATTTTATTGATGCCAATGTGGCCGAGTTGGTTGCCGCTGCCGTCGGTGGTTCTGACGCAGCCACGCCCGACGCCATTGCTGGCGTCAAAGTAGACCCGTTGGATCCGTTGGCGGTGCTCGAGCATGGCAAACACGGTGGGCTGGCCGGCGCCGGCGCGCCGGAGGTTCTGGCGCTGGTTGAAGAATCGCTCCCGGCTGGCAGTGTCGCCGTTAAAGCGCCGATGCAAGGGACGGTCGTGAGTTATGAGGTGCAGCCGGGTGACGAGGTATTTGTCGGCCAACTGGTGCTGGTGATGGAAGCCATGAAAATGGAGCACGAGGTGAGAGCCACCGTGAGCGGCGTAGTCCAGAGTCTGAATGTCTCGCCGGGTGACGCGGTGTTTGAGGCGCATCCATTAATTGTGCTGCTTGAACAGGAAGTGACCGCGCAGGATGAAGGGCAGACGGCTGAACTGGATCTGGATTATATCCGTCCGGATTTGCAGGAGGTGCTGGATCGGCAGGCGGCTGGTCATGATCAAAACCGCCCGGAAGCAGTTGCCAAACGGCGCAAGACCGGCCATCGCACCGCACGGGAAAACGTGGCGGATTTGTGTGACGAAGGTACCTTTATCGAATACGGCTCCGTGGTGCTGGCCGGACAGCGTCGCCGTCGTTCGGTGGAAGACCTGATTGCGAATACGACGGGTGATGGAATGGTCTGCGGTCTGGGACAGATTAACGGGGATCTGTTTGCGGAAGATCGCGCCCGGGCCATGATCATGAGTTACGACTACATGGTGCTGGCGGGTACCCAGGGGCAGAAAAACCATGCCAAAAAGGACCGCCTCTTTGAGGTGGCAGAAGAGTTCAAACTGCCCACCGTGCTGTTTGCCGAGGGTGGCGGCGGACGCCCTGGGGATACCGATGGTTCCGGTGTGGCGGGGCTGGATTGCTGGGCGTTTACCTATTTTGCGCGACTTTCCGGACTGGTCCCGATTGTAGGTATTACCACCGGCCGCTGTTTCGCCGGCAACGCCGTGTTGCTGGGTTGTTGCGATGTGATTATTGCCACGGAAGGGTCAAACATCGGCATTGGGGGGCCGGCCATGATTGAGGGCGGCGGCCTGGGTGTATTCCGGCCGGAAGAAGTCGGACCGATGGACGTGCAGGTACCCAACGGTGTTGTTGATATTGCTGTTAAAGACGAAGCGGAAGCCGTGGCAAAGGCCAAACAATACCTGTCCTATTTTCAAGGTCCGGTCGCGGAGTGGGAAGCACCGGATCCGCGCAAGCTGCGTTTTGTGGTGCCCGAGAATCGGCTGCGCTACTACGACATGCGTGAAGTCATTGAGGGCATCGCTGACGTGGGCTCCGTGCTGGAGCTGCGTAGAGACTGGGGCATCGGCATTATCACCTGTTTCATCCGGGTTGAGGGTCAGCCGTTGGGTTTGATTGCCAATAATCCGGCACACCTGTCAGGTGCGATTGATGCGCCGGGTGCAGACAAAGGCACCCGCTTTCTGCAACTGTGTGATGCCTTTGATATACCGGTTCTGTCGTTGTGCGATTGCCCAGGCATCATGGTGGGGCCCGAAGTGGAAAAAACTGCGGTTGTGCGGCATGCCGCGCGCATGTTCGTGACCTCCGCTAATATCGATGTGCCACTGATGACTATTGTGACCCGCAAGGGTTACGGCCTGGGCGCCCAGGCCATGGCTGGCGGTAGTTTCAAAGCCCCGTTGTTCACCGTGACCTGGCCTACTGGAGAGTTTGGGGGTATGGGTCTCGAAGGCGCGGTTAAGCTCGGCTATCGCAAGGAGCTGCAGGCCATTGAAGACCCCGGTGAGCGGGCCACGGCTTACGAAGGCATGGTGGCTGACATGTATCGACGGGGCAAGGCCGTGAATATGGCGTCGCACTTCGAATTGGATGATGTCATTGATCCCGCAGATAGCCGGAAATGGATCAGTCAGGGTTTGCGGTCGGTACCGCCGCGCGTACCGCGCAAGGGTAAAAAGCGGCCCAACGTAGATACCTGGTAGAGGGGGCGGGGTGGCAACATTTGACCAGTGGCGGCAGCGGTATGCTGTGGTGGCGTTGAGTTTTTTTGCGGTTTTTGTCTGTTATATCGATCGCGTCAATATCTCCGTTGCCATCATTCCTATGGCAGCAGAGTATGGTTGGGATGAAGCCTGGCAGGGTTTTGTGCTGTCGTGCTTTTACTTCGGCTATCTTGTTACCCAACTGCTGGGTGGTTACCTGGCGGATCGCTTTGGCGGCAAAATTGTGTTGGCGGTCGGGGTGATCTGGTGGTCGATATTTACCCTGTTTACCCCGGCTGCGGCCGCCTTGGGTCTGGCTGTGCTGATTGCCGCCCGGGTACTGATGGGGATGGGCGAAGGGGTGACCTTCCCTTCGATTTATGCGCTGTATTCAAAGTGGGTGCCCGTGAAAGAGCGGGCTCGCTCGATGGCCTTCTCCAACAGCGGTATCCCTATCGGACAGGTGTTTGCCCTGCTGGTTGCGCCCCTCATTGCCATTCAATGGGGATGGGAATGGATTTTTTACATTTTTGGCGCCATTGGCGGCATCTGGTATCTGCTGTGGCATTTTCTGGTGGCAAAAGATCCACAGTCGCATCCGCGGATTACGGCTGAGGAGCAACAGGAGATAGCAGATGATATGCCTGCGGTTGCCGAGCATGGCGGGCATACGTCGACCTGGGCGTTACTGAAGTCGAAAGCGGTTTGGGCCATTATCGTGGCGCATTTCTGCAACAACTGGTCGCTGTATGTGTTGTTGTCGTGGTTGCCGACCTTTGTCACCAAGGGGTTAGGGGTTGAATTTGCCCACTCCGGCTGGGTCAGTACATTGCCCCATCTGGTCTCTTTTGTGTTCTTGAACATTGCCGGACAAGTTGCCGACCGCTGGGTAAAAAGCGGCATGACGGTGACCCGGGTGCGCAAAACTTGTCAGACCATTGGGTTTGGTGGTCTGGCAGCCGCGTTGTTTCTGGTCGGTGAAGCGGATTCCGCCTGGCTGGCGATTACGATTATGTGCGTGGGTAATGCAGTGGGTGCCTTTGTGACCGGCGGTTTTGCTGTGAATCACATGGATATTGCGCCGAACCAGGCGGGCCGACTCATGGGCATTACCAATACCTTTGCAACCATTCCCGGCATCATCGGGGTGACGGTCAGTGGCTTCATTCTACAAAGTACTGGTTCCTGGGCGCTGGTATTCCAGGTTGCCGGCGGTGTCACCTTGTTCGGACTGGTGTTTTACCTGTTGTTTGCCAGTGGTGAAAAGCAGTTTGACTGAAGTTTAGCCAGGCGGAGAGAGGCGTAGACTGGATTTCTCTGGATGGTACTATGCGCCCAACTCAACCAGGCACAATAGTTCTATGATTACCTTGCGTGTAAATGGGACCACACATCAACTGGATGTTGATCCCAGTATGCCCCTGTTATGGGCGATTCGGGAAAATCTGCAACTTAACGGCACCAAGTTCGGTTGCGGTATGGCTCAGTGTGGTGCGTGCACCGTGCATCTGAATGGCACTGCCATTCGCTCCTGTGTCACCCCCGTGGCGGCGGCAGCAGGTGGTGAAGTGACCACCATCGAAGGTCTGAGCACCGACGGTGAGTTACACGTGGTACAGCAGGCCTGGATTGCCGAGCAGGTCCCTCAATGTGGCTATTGCCAGTCTGGACAGATCATGTCGGCAGTGGCGCTTCTGGCGGATAATCCGGCCCCGGACGATGCCGCTATCGACCAAGCGATGTCCGGCAATATCTGTCGCTGTGGCATGTACGGACGAATCCGCAAAGCCATTAAATCAGCCGCTGCTGGCAGCGTGCAGATGTACGACCCCAGCGAGGAGGTGCAGCATGGGTAAGTGGACACGACGAGGACTGATTACGGCAGGCGTAGTGGCCGGCGGCGGTCTGGCCGTGGGTGTATTTCTGCGTCCGGGTCATCGTGCCCCGGAATTGGCCAAGCTGGTCAGCAGCCCGGGCGAACATCTGGTCAATGTGTGGGTGAAAATTGCACCGGACAATCAGATTACTGCGATTGTACCCCATAGCGAAATGGGTCAGGGTGCGCAGACGGTTCTCGCCCAAATGCTTGCGGACGAAATGGGTGCGCGCTGGCAGGATGTCAGCTTCGTTGAAGCTCCGGCTGAAGATGAATACGCTAACTGGGCGATGGGTAAGGGATTTATTCTGGGTGACGCAAACATCCCCAAGGCTCTGGTGCCCACAGTCGATGGCCTGTTTCTGCAGGTCACTAAGGCCATGCACTTACAGATCACCGGGGGTAGCGCAAGTATTCGCACCACCGGAGTGTACGGTATGCGTGTTGCCGGCGCTGCTGCCCGGGAAAATCTGATTGCAGCGGCGGCCGATGCCTGGGGTGTCCCGGCGGGTGAAATTGTTGCGCAGAATTCCGAGCTGACCCATGCTGCGTCAAAACAACGCGCCGAGTTTGCGACGTTTGCTGAAGCTGCAGGCGCGATAGCGCCTTCGCGAACACCGCAGCTGAAGCAGCCGGCTGAATTTACGCTGATGGGACGCAGTCTGCCCCGTCACGACATACCGGCCAAAGTAGATGGCACGGCACAGTTCTCCATGGACGCTCAGGTGCCGGGTATGAAATATGCCGCGATCCAGGCGGCCCCGGTGTTTGGCGCGCAGGTTGCATCAGTGGACAGTGCCGCGGCTGAAAAGGTGTCGGGCGTGCATAAGGTTGTGCAGCTTGATAACGCGGTTGCCGTTGTTGCTGATGGATACTGGTCTGCCAGCCAGGCCCTGCGTCAAGTTAAGGTGGAGTGGACCGAGACTGCCCAGGACAGCATCAACAGCGAACAACTGTTTGCTCAGTTCGACCGGGACATGAGTCAGGCACGCGCCAATGGCCAGAGTGACAGCGATCTGCAACAGGGTGATATCGATAGTGCCATGAGCGATGCGGCGCAGGTGATTGAAGCCACGTACCGCGTGCCTTTTCTGGCGCATGCCTGTATGGAGCCAATGAATGCTACGGCACGGATTGATGGTGGCCGGTGTGAGGTCTGGGTAGGCTCGCAGAATCCCTTAGGCTTCCGCCATGACGTGGCTGCAGCCCTGGAGCTGGATGTGCAGCAGGTGACCGTGCACCAGCACACGATGGGGGGTGGTTTCGGCCGCCGTGCCAATTCTGATGTCGTCGTGCAGGCCGCGCTGATTGCGCGCGAGGCTGAGGTGCCCGTGAAGTTGATCTGGTCGCGGGAAGAAGATGTGCGCCACGACCACTATCGGCCGGCTGTTGCCTCTCATTTTAAAGCTGCGCTGACGGCTGACGGAGATGTGATTGGCTGGGACAACATTTACCACGAAAAGCACGAGCCTGTAGAAGCGCCGACCATACCTTATGCGGTCAGTCATCAGCATATTCACTATACCGACAGCCCAACACATGTACCGTTTGGTCCCTGGCGGAGTGTCGATCACTCCCAGCACGGTTTTTTCACGGAAGCGTTTTTTGATGAAGTAGCCGAGGCTGCGGATAAAGACCCGTACCAGTTGCGCCGTCAGTTACTGGCCGGCAAACCCAGACATCTGAAAGTGTTGGATACCGCGGCAGAGAATGCCGGTTGGGGGCAGCCAGTGCCCGCTGGCCATGGCCGGGGTATCTCGCTGCAGGAGTCGTTTGGCTCGCTGGTGGCTCAGGTGGTAGACGTGAGTGTGAGTGACGGCCAAATCAAGGTAGACAGGGTGGTCTGCGCCGTAGATGCCGGGTTTGCAGTTTCACCGGATGGTTTTGTTGCGCAAATGGAATCCGGCAGTATCTATGGGCTGAGTGCAGCCTTGTATGGTGACGTGCAGATTGAACAGGGTGCGGTCAAGCAGGGTAACTTCCATGATTATCCGGTTGTCAGAATGGCTGAAGCGCCTGTCATTGAAACCCATATCATCAACAGTGATGCGCCCTGGGGCGGTGCAGGAGAGCCGGGTACACCGGGTATTGCGCCTGCGCTGGCCAACGCGGTGTATCAGGCGACGGGTACACGCGTGCGCCAGTTGCCGTTGAGCAACTATGATTTCAGCTACAAGATTGTAGAACCGGAAGAAGTGATCTAACACTGCTTGCGGATGCCAGCCTGATTTTGGTGCGTTCGTACCGATTTCAGTGTCGCCTCGCGGTGGGGGCTGAGCCCTAAGTTGGCGCCTGGTCACGATCAGTCTGCTAACCGAGCCGGCGGCTCTGCCCGATGGTGGGTGCTGCTGGGATTGTGGCTGTTGTACGTGAGCTTTGGCCTGGTGGCGGCCAGCGTTGCCCCGATGGTTGTGCCGATTCAGGACAGTCTGGCCATGTCGTATACCGCCATGGGCAGTGTCATGGGTGCCTGGCAGTTGGTATACATCTTTTCTGCTGTTCCCTGCGGTATTCTCATCGATCGGCTCGGCGGCCGTAAAGCGCTGCTGTTGGGGGTCAGCCTCATTGCGCTGTCGGCGCTCGGGCGTGCGGTGGCTGATGGTTATTGGGGGTTTCTGCTGGCGGTCATGGTGTTTGGCCTGGGCGGTCCCATTATTTCTTCCGGAGCACCCAAGGTAGTGACTGGGCTATTCACCGGTAGCCAGCGTGGTCTGGCTATGGGCATCTATATGACCGGGCCTGCCATCGGCGGCGTTGTGTGTTTGACCCTGACCAATTCGTGGCTGCTGCCGTTGTTTGACATGCAGTGGCGTTGGGTGATGGGTTTGTGGGCGGCGTTTGCTGCGGTTGCAGGTCTTGTGTGGTGGTTGCTGGCTGGGCGTATGCCTGTAAGTGCAGACGAGCCTGCAGTGGCGGCCGGTAAGGCGTCCGACAGCCAACTGCAGGTGATGCGCGAACTTGTCCGCTTACCCGCGGTGCAGGTGGTTTTGCTCATGAGTATTGGGGTATTCATGTATAACCATGGCCTGAACAACTGGCTGCCTGAGTTGTTGCGCGGCCATGGCATGACCGCTACCGCCGCAGGCTATTGGGCTGCTCTGCCGACTCTGGTCGGGATTGCGGGATCGCTGCTCATTCCACGCCTGGCGACCCCGGAGCGCCGTTTTAAAATATTGTTTGGTTTGTGTGTTGCAGCGCTTTTCGCCACCGTGTTGTTACAGTGGGCGAGCAGTCTAACGCTGACAGCGGGGTTGGTACTGCAGGGGATAGCACGTTCCAGCATGATGACGGTGCTGATTCTCAGCCTGGTGGAACTGCCGGCGATTGGTGATCGCCGGGCAGGTGTGGCCAGCGGAATGTTTTTCTCTGCGGCTGAAGTTGGGGGCATGTTGGGCCCGCTGGGCATGGGCCTGATGTATGACTACAGTGGCGGTTTCACCAGCGCTCTGACCGCGCTGTCTGTGATCAGCGTGGTGCTGCTGGTCGGCACTGCCTATCTGGCCCGGCTGACCCGTACGGCTCAGGCTTAGTGCCCGTAGCCAGTGCCCGTAGTCAGTGCCCGCATTTAGTGCCCAGCTTTAATGCAACTCGAAAGTCACACCTGCATTGCTCGACAGGCGTTGAATGAGCGTGTCCCCCATGGCGCTGGCTGGAGTCCAGAAGCCACCTGTCACTTCCAGATCGTCCTGGGCTAGACACACCGCGCTTTCCGACAACATCTTAGCGGTAGAACCGTAACCCGGGTCGCGATCACCTTTGACTGTGGCGCGCAGATCTTTGGCGTAATCGTCCGGGTGTTTTGCAACCAGTTCAATTTCGAATAAGCCTTCTTCGATTTGCGTGCGCGTCGGGCCTTCGCCGGGTTTCGGCAGAAAGCTCTGCATCATTTTGCGGGCCGGTTCCAGCGCTGCCATAGAGTTCATTGCGGACGAACCCATTCCTAGTGCTGCCGCGCTCATGAGGCCGCCGATACCATCTTGCGTGAGCACCCCTTCGTTGTAACAGAAGTCCTCACCATAGGCCATGTTCAGAAGTTCGTTGCTGCGTCGGACAACGCGGGTATTGATGGCTGCCATGACAAACGGGCCCACCCAGGATTTGAAGTCGCGATCGTAGTAGTGACGGTTGTGATCCAGTCCGTCCAGGCCGCGATGTTTGTCGTTTAGAGAGTACGGATCGGCAATGATCTCTTTGATACTGGGGTCTGTCTTACTGGCTTCCATCATCGCCATCATGCTGTCGATAGTGCCGCCACTGAAACCACCTTTAAATGCTTTTGCGCGATACTTCACCTCTTTGGCCGGCACCCCGTGTTGTGCGCGCATGTGCTGTTGCAGGAAATACACGCCCAGATCCGAGGGGATGCTGTCGAAGCCACAGGTGTGGACAATGCGGGCACCACTTTCCTGCGCGGCTGCTTGATGTTCGGTGATCATCTTGCGCATCCAGTGGACCTCGCCGGTAAGATCACAGTAGTGTGTGCCATGCGCGGCACAAGCTGCCACCAGCTCGGAGCCATAGCGGGCGTATGGTCCTACGGTGGTCAGTACCACGCGGGCTTGCTGGACCAGTTCCGCTAGCTGTTCGTAGTTCTGCGCGTCCGCCTGTAGCAGTTCCACTTGGGCACCCACTTTGTCCCGCACAGATTCCAACTTAGAGGTATTGCGCCCGGCCATAGCCCAGGTGAGATTGCCTCCGGTGTACTGGCGCGTCATGTATTCCGCCACCAGCTGACCGGTAAAACCGGTTGCTCCAAAAACGATGATGTCGTATTGCCGTTGCATTTGATCCTCGCAGCGCAGTTGAGTCGGCAGTTTACCCGTGCCGTGTGAATTTCACGGCAAATGTTACAGAACGTTCTATCGCTCTATTCAGTGCTGGTTATTGTCCCTGTGATTCCAGTCGGTACAGCGCTTGATCGATGGTTCTGCTGACCGCCGTGCAGTTGCGGATCATTTCGATTTTTGGCCAGGTGGCGCGTTCACCCTCGTCCACCAGCTGCATGGTTTCTTCAGCGGATAGTTTGGCGATGAGTTTGGCGGGATTAAAGAAGCGCTGGCGTGGTAATACGTTGATGTCCGCGGTGTATTCCTGCGTGATCAGGCCGAACCAGGTGCGGGTCAATATGTTCATGGGATAGATATTGCGGACCAGATTCATGGCAAAGGGATAAATGGCCTTCGATAGATCTCGTGCTGCAGCCTGGTACACGCCGGCAATCTGGGCCAGCACGTTGGTTTGATCCGGATCCCGCAGCATCCACAGTACCGCCGGGTTCGCCTGACTACTGATAAAGTGATTGACCCCGTACAAGCGCATCAGGCGCTGGGCGGGCAGGTCGTCGCTGACTGAACCGTCCACCCATTTGCGTGTGGCGATGTAAGCCTTGCGTTCGCCACTGGCATTTTTGGCCGCCAGTGTGACCGGAGGAAAAATACCTGGAATGGCACAGGAGGCCAACACGGCTTCTCGAATGCAGGCATTGGGCGAGGTCATGGCATTGAGCAACCGGGACCGCTGGTTAATTGCCGTGGGGGCGACAGACACATTGATATAGTGGCCGGTTTTCTGCTGCGCTTCTTCAAAGGTCAGGTCTGGTATCAGCCGCTCGACCAATTCAACCAGGTCGGACTTTTTCATCTGACTGCCGGTGGGTGTGCCGCCTTCCTGCGTGGTGAGGCTCACCAGTGTTTCATCGGATAACATCTTCAGCAGGTCTTCGCGATGATGTGTTCCGACCACTGCGGCCACCAGTGAGCCCGCGCTGGAACCACTGATGATCGTTGGCAGTAGATCCTGCTCGGCCAGCGCCTTGACCACGCCGATATGGAAAGGTCCAAGGGAACCCGCGCCACTCAGCATCAGGGCGGAGCGGCCGAAGCAAGTTGACGAGCGGCGAAAGAAATCGATTTTCTGCTGG
>JBCCUW010000065.1:0-13353 GCA_039196385.1 Pseudomonadota bacterium | reverse complement strand
CACGCGACGGCTCTGAAAACGACTGCCGAAGAATTCCGCCACCGTGGGGGCACGGCTGCGACGCAAAAACGTGGCGAACAAGAGCGCGCCGTAGACGTAACCGGCTACGGCGATCCCAGGCAACAAAATATAAGGCCCGAGCTGCCCGTCGTAGGTGAAGCCCGCTTCGCCTAAAAAGATCGTGGTGCTGAATACGCTAGCCACCAGCGTGCCGACGATCAATCCCGTAGGAGCACGTCTGCCAGCAACAAAGTAGTCATCGAGCTGTTTCACCCGGCGGCCGCTATAGCTGCCAACCGCCACAAACACTACAACGCTCAATGCTATCGTTAGGGCATAGATATCAATGGCGTTGCCCTCCTCGCCTATTTGAACTTAGCTCGCGCGCAGAATGGCTTGCGCCGCGTTGCGGCCTGGCAGTCCACTGACGCCGCCACCGGGATGCGCGCCAGAACCACAGAGAAAGACGTCTTTCACCGGCATTTCGTAGGCTGCGTGGCCCGGTAACGGGCGCAGGGAATAAAACTGATCAAGATGGAGCGCGCCATGAAAGATATCGCCGCCCACCATATTGAGATCACGCTCTATATCCAGCGGTGTTTTGATTTGGCGTCCGACCACCGATGCGCGGAAGTTCGGCGCGTAGGCGTCTATAGTATCAATAACCAGGTCTGCCACTTCGTCTTTTACGGTATCCCAATCTCGCCCGTCGGGCAGGTGGCGCTGAAAGTGCTGACAGAACAGGCTGGCTACATGTTGTCCCGGGGGGCTCAGGCTGTCGTCCTGCGTACTGGGTACCTGCATGGAAATAATCGGTGCTTTGGACCAGCCGCCTGACTCAGCGTCTGCAAATGCGCTGGACATGTAAGCGAGTGAAGGGCAGATCTCGATAGCGCCTTTGAAGTGTTCTTCCCCGCCCTCGCTGATGCTGGAAAACTTCGGCAGCTCGGCGAGTGCCACGTTCATGCGGAAGGTGCCTGAGTGACTGCGATACTGGCTGATGCGCCGATAGGTGTCTGCGTCCAGCAGCGCCGGGTCGAGGAATTTCAGCAGGAGCGTTTGCGGATGTACATTTGCTGAAATCACCTTGGCATAAGTTTCCTGATCATCATCGGTGACAACTCCCACCGCCCTGCCTTCTTTAACAATCACTTCGCGCACGCCGGCGCCGGTTGCAATGGTCACACCGCGGGCCCTGGCGCAGGCGGCCATGGCTTGCGTAATTGCGCCCATCCCACCCCGCGCGATACCCCAGGCGCCGGTGCGCCCGTTCACCTCGCCAAAGGCGTGGTGCAGCAGCACGTACGCGGTACCCGGGTGATAAGGATCAGCATAATTGCCAATGACGCCTTCCAGCCCGAGGACACCTTTTAAGGCGGTGCCTTCGAACCAGCCGTCCAGGTAATCGCCAAGCGATTTTGTCATGAGTTCAGCCAGCACAGCCTGATCTGCGGCGCTGAGCTTGCGCATGCTGTTGCCGGCCAGGGCGAGATGCATGAGATCCCTTAAACCGCCGCCGAAATCCGGCGGGGTGGCCATGGCGATCTGCCGCATCACCAGCGCCACCCGACTGATTTGTTCTTCGAATGCGCCAATGCGTTCAGCGTCCTGTTTAGAGAAGCGGGCAATTTCGCGGCGCGCCTGGGTATCGTCACGACTCAGTCGCAGATGATCGCCGTCCAGCAAACTCAGCGTACCCGCAGGCCGTTCCATGATGGTCAGGCCGTGCTGTATCAGCTCCAAGTCTTTAATGACCTTGGGGTTAAGCAAGCTGATCGAGTAAGAATAGACAGAGTTACGAAAGCCTGGATGAAACTCTTCGGTGAGCGCAGCGCCGCCAATCTGATCACGCCGTTCAATCACCTTAACCCGCAAACCGGCGCCAGCCAGGTAGGCCGCGCAGGTCAGACCGTTGTGGCCAGCACCGATAACGATCGCGTCAAAGTCCGGGTTGGCTGCTGTGTTCACTTCGAAGTCGCTGCGTTGAGTCAAGGGATCACCATAGTAACCGGTGTCTGCGCAGAGCTTCCCCGCGTATAGGGGGGGACGACCCTATGAAGTGTCACTGGCGACTATTGGGCCATGGCCATCGAAGCAAACGTCAAACAGTGGGATCTGCAACGCCTTCAGCAGGTTTTCAAGTGGACCGTTTATGCGCTGTTACTGGTTAATTTTGTCCTCTATCTGATTGATGATATATCGTTCTCGCAGCATACGCTTGGGGAAAGCTCAACACTGTTAGATATGGTCGGGGCTTTTGCCACCTCTCTCGCCGTGGCGGCGTGGATCTGTCTGATCATGTCCTTCGAGTTGGAAACTTACGTGTTGGACGAAGAGCAGTTTACTCCCCTGGTGACGCGCAGCCTGCACAGCGTGCGACTTTTCTGCGCAGCGGTGATTGCGTTCAGCAGCGTGGCCTTTGTCGAATACCTTGTCCAGCTGGCCGCAGATGTCCCGGTGGAGGAGGCCAGCAGTCTTTGTGATATCGCAGATCGCGAACTGTCGTTCACGTACAACATCGAGTACACCGAGATTGACAGCAACAACTGCGCAACGTTGTCCCAAGACAATAGATTTTTCTGGGTTGATGGGCAGGAGGTGGTGACCGATACGGCTGGGCTGTCTCTGGAGCGCTGGCTTGCCCTGAGCAGTGTGCTGGAAGTGCTCATCTGGGTGGTCATTATTGTCGCGATGGAACTGGTCGTGCGGTTGCAGGATCGCGGTGTAACATCCGGTGGCTTGTTAAAAAACCTCGACCGGATCAAGCGCTTTGGCTACGTGGCGATTATCTGCCTGGCTCTGTGGTGGGGTAGTCTGGGACACTGGTTGTATCTTTGGGATACGTTACTTTGGGTAGGAGGTTTTGCAGCCATAGAGTTCAACGTCAACGAATGGCGCGACGAGCTCAAAGAGCGGGACGACAGCGCAGTCGTGTGACGGTTGGCCAACCTGGCGATTTTTGCTTGTGCGCCCCAGAGGACTAACGCGGGGCGAGATCCAAGGCGCGGAAATACAGCATACCCAGCGCGATAATCTGATTGCCTAACCATTGGCTGCCCGGGATGCGCCAGTGTTTGATCTTTTCGTAGGCGTCCAGGACGGCGGTATCACCCTCCATAGCATTGGCTATGACTTCAGCAGCAATATGGGTTGGGGCCACGCCATGGCCGGAATAACCCATGGAGTAAAAGACGTTGTTGCTGACCCGGCCCAGCAGCGGCACGCGTTTGATGACAATGCCGATATTGCCACCCCATTCGTAGTCGATCTTCGAGCCTTCAAGCTCCGGGTAGATGTCGAGCATGCGGGGGAGCATGTTGTCCTTGATACTCTTGGGTACGCGGCCGGAATAGTTGCAGCGGCCACCGTACAGCATGCGCTTGTCGGCCGAGAGCCGATAGTAGTCCAGGACGTTGTTGAGGTCACAAACGGCAACGTCGAGCGGGTTGATTTTCTGCACCATGTTATCGGACAGCGGCTCGGTCGCAATGATGAAACTGCCAGCCGGGAACACCAGCCCATTCAGTTTGCCGGGCTCCAACCGATGATAAGCGTTACCGGCAATAAGCACCTGACGCGCGGACACTGAACCTTCCCGGGTACGCACGACCGGTCGATCACCGTGATCGATACCGGTGACTTCGCTCATTTCAAAAATGCTGGCGCCCAGACCCACCGCCGCGCGCGCCTCACCAGCGCACAGATTCAGGGGATGCAGATGGCCGTTGAGTCGGTTGATCATGCCACCGATATAGGCGTCGGTACCTAACGTCTCTTTGACGGCGTCGCCATCAAGCAGGGTAACGTGTTCACCCATGCCGCGCTCCACGTGGTCGTCATAGTCTTCTTTGAGGTAGTCCAGCTGGCTCTTCTTGAACGCAACTTCCATATAACCGGACTTCAGATCGCAGTCGATGTTGTACTTCGCGACCCGCTCTTTGATGATGTCGTTACCGCGGTACTGCAGCTCATTCACTTTGTCCCAGCCAAGGTGTTCCGCCAGCTTGGTAGCGCCGCCCAGACCGGCGATAAGTTGTCCCCCGTTGCGCCCGGACGCACCCCAGCTCACTCTGTTCTGCTCCACAACCGCGACGCTGTAGCCCCGTTCGGCCATTGTCAGAGCGCAGGCGATACCTGTGAAGCCGCCGCCGATGATGCAGATGTCCGCCTCATGTTCGCCCTCTAACCTCGGGTACGTGGTGGGATCATTCCGGGTTGCGGCGTAGTAAGATCCTGTGTGTTCTTCACTGGCCATGATGGTGGGCTTACTCCCATTAACTTGTGCGGCAGATTACACCAAGGCCAACTTTGTCACATTCCTCCCCTGTAGGGGCATCAATTCAATTTTCCTATGTGCTTTTGTTGGCGAAGATGTCCGTGCTAGAGTGAAAACATGCAATACGTCAGGATTGTGCTGCTTCTGTGTTTGCTGCCGAGCAGCGTCGCGACCCACGCTGCCGAGAATGGTGGCGTGGTTAACGTTTACAACTGGGCCGATTACATTGGCGAGAACACCCTTGCAGCGTTTGAGGCAGAGTTCGGTATCCGGGTCAATTATGACGTTTACGATACGTCAGCCATTGTCGACGTAAAGCTGATGGCGGGCCGTTCAGGGTATGACGTGGTGATCCACGCGGCTTCCAATTCGGCTCAGCTCATTCCTATCGGCGTATTCCAGGCGTTGGATAAAACCCAGCTAAACAACTGGCCTAACCTTGACCCGCTATTGCTGTCGCGGGTTGCTCAGTTCGATCCGGACAATCTCTACGGAGTTCCCTATATGTGGGGCACCACTGGCTTTTCTTACAATCGGCGCATGCTGCAGGCGCGGATGGTCAATCCGCCACTGGGCAGTGCTGATCTGGTTTTTGATCCAGAGATCGTGGCGCGCTTTGCCGATTGTGGGGTAACGCTGTTGGATTCAGCGAGCGAAGTACTGGGGATGGCGCTGGTTTATCTTGGTTTTGAAGCCAATTCCGTAAAGCGGGAAGAGCTGCAACAGGCGGAAGCATTGCTCAGTGCTATTCGCCCGTATATTAAATATTTCGGTTCATCGAAATTGTTGCTCGACTTGCCCAGTGAAGAAGTCTGTATTGCCCAGAGCTGGTCCGGTGATTACTCGGTGGCGAGCCGAAGAGCCAGTGAAGCGGGTATTGAAATTGATCTGGGATTCAACATTCCTGCGGAAGGATCGCTGATGTGGTTTGACGTTGCTTATATTCCCTCAGATGCGCCGAATGCCCGCAATGCGCATACTTTCCTGAACTATCTGATGCGACCAGAGGTGATTGCTGAGATCAGCAACTATACGGGTTACGCCAACATTAACCATCGGGCGACGCAACTGGTTGACGAGAGTATTCGTTCCGACCCGGCCATTTATCCCGATGCTGCTGTGTTGGGGCGTATGAGCGTGACCACTGCTTTGCCGCCCAAAATTGAGCGGCGTCGGTCCCGCACTTGGACCAGAATTAAATCGGGGTTGTAATTTTTGCGCACAGACAAAAACACCAACGAAGCATCAAAGCCCTGGTTGGATCCGCAGGCAGCTCCGCTGATCGACATACGTAACCTGACTAAAGCGTTTGGCGACGTGCCGGTGGTCCGAGGGGTTGATCTCCAGGTTTACGCTGGTGAGCTGTTTGCGATTCTGGGCGGGTCCGGTTGCGGCAAAACGACTTTACTGCGCATGTTGGCCGGCTTCGAAAAGCCGACCAGCGGTCAAATCTTGATCGATGGCGAAGATACGGTGGGTCTGCCGCCATATGAGTTGCCGGTGAATATGATGTTTCAATCGTACGCTGTTTTCCCACATATGACGGTGGGCAAAAACGTCGCGTACGGATTGGTCAAGGCGGGTGTGGCCAAGGCTGAGATTGAAACGCGCGTTAGTGAGATGCTGGAACGGGTGCAATTAGCTGACTACCGTCAGCGTAAGCCGCACCAGTTATCGGGTGGTCAACTGCAGCGTGTGGCCCTTGCCCGGGCATTGATCAAACGACCGAAAGTGCTTCTGCTTGATGAGCCCCTTGCTGCGCTGGACAAGAAGCTGCGCGAAGAAACGCAATTTGAGCTGATGAACATTCAGCATGAACTGGGGGTGACGTTTATTGTGGTGACCCATGACCAGGAGGAGGCAATGACGCTGGCGACACGGATTGCCGTGATGCGCGACGGCCAACTTGTCCAAACCGGCACGCCAACGGAAGTTTATGAGTTTCCCAGCAATCGTTTTGTCGCTGAATTTTTTGGCACGACCAATGTCATCAACGGCCGGGTCGAGGCAGTGACAGAAAATGATGTGCGATTGTCGACCGCAGACATGGGTTTGCTCACCGCCGAGCGGCTGGCGGATGACCATGCCGTGATTGACGAGGGTGCCGAAATGATGATCGCCATTCGCCCTGAGAAAATTGCCATCAGCAAAGACCCGATCACAACCGACGTGAACATCAAAGGTGTGATTTGGGATCTGGGTTATTACGGTAACCGCACCCTGTATCGGGTAAAAATCGCCGGGAGCGAGCGCATTGTTCAGGTCAGCGGCCAGAACAGCGAGCGCATTTCACAAAGGGCGTTGGACTGGAACGATGAAGTGTACCTGTCCTGGAAGCCAGACAATTGTATTCTGCTGAAAGAGTGAGCCGCGTGGCAGGGCCAACCGGGATATCTGCGCGCCATGAGCGTGTCTGGCGTACTGCCGCGATCTACCTGCCGTATTTGTGGCTCGGTGTCTTTTTCCTCCTGCCGTTCCTGATTGTCGTTAAGATCAGCCTCGCAGATCCCATCATCGCGCAACCACCTTTCACACCGCTCATCGATATGAGCAAAGAAGGGTTTGACAGGGTCTATCTCAGTTTCGACAGCTATCGTTTCCTGTTTGATGACAACCTTTACGTTATCAGCTACTTGAAGTCGATTTGGTTTGCTGCCGTGTCTACGGTTTTGTGTCTTGTGATCGGCTATCCAATGGCTTACGGCATTGCCAGGGCGGGGCCGGTGCAGCGCAACATCCTGTTGATGCTGGTGATTTTACCGTTCTGGACGTCTTTTCTTCTGCGTGTGTATGCCTGGATGGGTATGCTCTCCACAAACGGGTTGATCAACAATGCGCTGCTCGCGATGGGACTGATCGATGCGCCGCTGCAAATCCTTTACACCGATACGGCAGTTTACATCGGCATTGTCTATTCGTATCTGCCATTTATGATTCTCCCGCTGTATGCCGCTCTGGAACGGCTGGATCAACAGCTGATTGAGGCCGCCTATGATTTAGGCGCAACCCGCGGGCGTGCCTTTCTGGATATCACGCTGCCCATGTCCGCTCCGGGAGTTGCGGCCGGTTGTTTGTTAGTGTTCATTCCGGCCATGGGCGAGTATGTGATTCCCGCACTATTGGGTGGGCTGGACTCGCTGATGATCGGTCGTCAGTTGTTCAATGAGTTCTACGCCAATCGTGACTGGCCAGTAGCTGCTGCTGTTGCCACAATTTTGTTGATTCTGCTGGTGGTTCCCATGTTGTGGTTGAACCGCCTGCAATCGACTGATCAAACGGCAACGCGATGAAGGCGCGCTCCAATTTTGTGTTAATTGCTATGTTCTTTGGGTATGCCTTCCTTTATCTGCCGATTGTACTGCTCATCGTGTTTTCCTTTAACGATTCCCGTATTCCGACGGTTTGGAATGGCTTTTCTTTGCGCTGGTACGCAGCGCTTCTGGAGAACGAACAGGTTCTGCAAGCCGCGTGGTTGAGTCTCCGGATAGCGTTTGTCAGCGCCACTGCTGCCACCGTGTTAGGAACGTTGGCGGGCATCGCATTGCATCAAATGGGACGCTTTCGCGGCCGCTTGCTGTTTGCTGCGCTGATCGCAGCACCACTGGTGATGCCCGAAGTAATCACCGGTTTGTCGTTGTTACTTTTGTTCATAACGAGTGAGCAGACGATCGGTTGGCCGGTAACCCGGGGTGCGCTGACTATCACTATTGCGCATATCACGTTTTCCATGGCCTTTGTTGCTGTGATTGTCCAATCGCGCCTGGTAACTCTGGATCGCTCGATGGTTGAAGCAGCAATGGACCTGGGCGGTAGACCGTTTCGTGTCACCCTGGATATCACGCTGCCCTTGATCGCGCCGGCGTTGCTTGCGTCGTGGTTGTTGGCGTTTACTCTGTCGCTGGATGATCTGGTGATTGCGAGTTTTGTCTCGGGTCCTGGCGCGAATACCTTACCCATGGTTATCTTTTCTAAGGTCAGGTTAGGTGTGGCGCCCGACATCAATGCGCTGGCGACGATTGTGATCGGTCTGGTTGGGCTCGGTGTTCTGATCGCCGGTTATGTGATGTTGTCGCAGGAACGGCAGCGCCTGCGTGGACAGCAGCGCTGAAAATGAGTGCAAGGCCTGGATACTGAGCACACAAATGGTGCGAGTGCGTGGGCTGCAACTTGATTAGTGGTGATTGTCGTTTCCCCCCCTGTAGGGCAGGACGTATGCAGCAAACGGTGTCATGAGACTACGATGACTGTTTGAAGTTAACGGGGTGAGCGTGTGAAACTGGATTATCGAATACCCTTCGTTCCCACGAGTGTGGCCTTGGGTGTCGCGGCTGCTGCCGGTACCCTGGCGCCGCGCGAAGCGGTGGCCCAGGCGGAAGGTGGACCTGTTCTGGAAGAGATAGTCGTTACTGCCAGGCGCCGTGCGCAGGATGTACAGGATGTGCCCCTGTTCATTCAAGCCCTCAGCGAGCAGGATTTGCGTGAGAGCATGGCAAAAGGTTTCGAAGACTATGCGCGCGATCTGACCAGCCTAACTTATGGCACCTCGGGCCCCGGCGCCTCCACCATCGTATTTCGCGGTGCGGTGTCACAGCCGAGCGGCTTCGATACGATCAGTTCTTCCACCCTCTATCTTGACGAGATACCCATTACTCGTGACGGCCAGAATCCGGATGTACGTTTGTATGACGTTGAGCGTCTGGAGGCTTTGTCAGGTCCGCAGCCGACCCTCTATGGTGCTGGATCGCAATCCGGTACGTTGAAAATTGTCACTAACAAACCCGATACGTCAGAAACATTTGGCTCAGTGATGCTGGAAGGCGGTGCCATGAGCGAGGGTGACGGCGCGTACAATGCCAGCGCTGTCGCCAATATCATGCTTATTCCCGATAAGCTTGCCGTACGTCTGGTCGGCTTTCATGAGCATGAAGGTGGTTATATCGACAACGTGCTGGGCACAACCAGCGCTTACTCGCCGGAAAATGGTGATCGGGACAACGCTGATCAGGTTAGTGATGATATCAACGACTGGACGGCTGAAGGCGGCCGCCTGTACGTGCGCTGGCAGCCTAACGACAACTGGACCGTTGACGCAGGCATTGTTTATCAGAACTCGGAAGTGGGCGCGGGGTTCGATTTTAATCCCGCTTTTGGTGATCTGAACACGATCAAGTTCAAGGACGAAAAGCGTGACGATGAGTGGTACAACCTGTCGCTGATTATCCAGGGTGATCTGGGTTTTGCCGATCTGACCATAGCCGGCGGCACCCATTCACGCAAGATTGACTATGACGTGGACTCAACGGCGTACATGACCGGCTACAAAGTAAACGGTCTGGATCTGGCTGAATACTATACGGGCATCAGGGCCTTTCTCGATTACGACACCTGCGCGGTCACGGCCTACTGCTATCTGTTTGTGAATTACAATGACTTTGGTCCTGACCCGACGGCACAAATCAGTTTGCGCCAGGAAGTCGAGTCATTTGCTCAGGAAATCCGCCTGGTTTCCAAAGATGATGGCGTCAACAAACTCAACTGGCTGGTCGGTGCGTTTTACGAACGCACGAACAACGATTGGGACTACCTCTCCTTTGTCGATGACTTTGCTGCTAATGGCGGTGGTGGATCGATCTTTACCTATTATGGGGTTGAACCAACCAACGATTGGTTCGATCAGGGGTTCCGTCGGGGCTTGACATACAATGGCCGCACGGGGCGGTCGAACAACGGGCAGCTGCAGGATATTGAAACGACCGCCGTGTTTGCCGAAGTCAGTTACCGGATTCTTGATAATCTGGTTGTGACCGGTGGTGGACGCTACTTTGAGACCGAGCGATCTGTTGAAGAAAACTCGTTGTTCGTGAGCAACGTCTCCGATGACTTTTCAGTGGAAGAGACGACTGAAGATTTCAGTCCAAGATTTAACATCACATGGACACCAACGGAGAACTCTTTGCTGTATGCCACATACTCTGAGGGTGTGCGCGTTGGTGGTCAGAATGGCGGGGTATCGCAGAATCCCAGCACAATAGCGCTTGGCGCGCCGTTGTCTTTTGGCCCGGATAAACTCAAGAACATAGAGATTGGTGGCAAGGCAACCTGGATGGGCGGCCGGCTGCTGACTAACCTCACCGCATTTAATATGGACTGGGAGGATTACCAGATCCAGGTGCAGATACCCATCGCCGGTGCCACGACGGTGAACGCCGGCAGCGCCTCCATCGATGGTTTTGAAGGCCAGTTTGCCTGGAAGATTGCGGATGCATGGGAGTTAAGCGCGGCCGCCACCTATCTTGATGCATCGATTGATGACGATATTGTCATCAACAACGGGACTATTATCGCAGGCCAGGCTGGTGATCCACTACCCGTGGTCCCTGAGTGGAAAACGTCTGCCAGCTTGCAATACAACACCACCTTGCCTTGGCAAGACCTGTCTTTTATGGCGCGCTACGACTACAACTACGTGGATAGCTCGGTGAACGGTACCAACGCGTCTGTTTCTTTGTTCGGAGCATCCACCTCCGTGCCTGTTGAGCAGCCTTCTTACGAGATCAGTTCGGTGTATTTTACGGTCGAGTCTGTTGAAGGCTGGTCCGTTTGGCTGGGTGTCGACAACCTGTTCGATGAACGAGCGATCACCTTTGTTGCACCACGGTTCGGTGATAATCGGGCGTTTACGCTGCGCCCCCGTGAGGTTACTCTGGGAGTCTACTACGAGTTCTGAGGCTCCCACCGTCGGCAGTTGACGCTTGCAGTGTCTCTGGCGGTGACAGAGCAGGGGGTAGACCTTGGCAGACACGCACAATATTCTGAGCCCGCGGCAGGCTTTCCAGCAGGCGGCGGCGCTCATCCAATCGGACGCTTTTGCTTCAGCTGACCAGGCGCTCGCAACAGCGCTTCTGGCACATCCCAACGACCCAAATTTGTTGCGTCTGCAAGGTGTATCGCTGGCTCGGCAAAAACGCTTTGAAGAGGCCGAGGCGAAATTTACCCATGTTATCCGGCTAGTGCCCAAGCACTCCGCCGCTTACGAAGAACGCGCCAACGTGCAGCTGTCGCAGCGTAATCTTGATGGCGCTTTACAATCGCTGCGTCTGGCGATTAAACATGCGACCGACCCGGCCCCGCTACAACAAAGATTGGGCGAGCTGCTGAGTATTATGGGGCGCAACAACGAAGCTGAGCAGGTCCTTGAGGCTTCGCTGGAGTCTGATCCCCAACGACGTGCACTGGCTTCCGCCATGGAGCACGCGAGTAACGGCGAACTGCCTCAAGCGGAAAAGATCTATCGCGATTTGTTGCGCCACAATCCCGACGATGTTGATGCACTGCGGTTGTTGGGCGTATTGAACGTCAAACGTGAACGTTATGATGAAGCAACAGCTTTGTTCCGTCGCGCCGTAGAATTAACTCCCGATTTCTGGAAAGCGTGGATCAATCTGGGTACCGCACTGAGTGAGCAACAAAAGTTCGATGAAGCAGAAGAAGCCTACCTGCAAGCTTTAGCGTTGCAACCGGGATCTGCGCATACGTTGGAGCGGCTGGGCGCTAACGCCATGAAAGCCAGTCAGCTCGAAGCCAGTATCGATTGGCTCGAGCGGTCGCTCGCGGCGAGCCCGCGGCACTTTCCAGCTCTGCTGTGTTTGGGGCATGCACTCAAAACGCTGGGGCGGCAGGATGAAGCCATAGACGCTTATCGGCGTTGTATCGACGCAAAGCCTGATTTTGGTGAGGCCTATTGGAGCCTGGCTAACCTCAAGACATTCCGCTTCAACGATAGTGAACTGAACAACATGCAGGATCAGCTGGGGCAGGTCACGGATGCCACCGGTGAAGAGGAAGCGGATGCTGAGATTGCTTTTAATTTTGCTATTGCCAAGGCTTGTGAAGACCGCAAGGAGTATGCGCGCGCCTTTGACTTCTACTATAGTGGCAACAGCAAAAAGCGCTTTAAGGTGGTTTACGATCCGATCGAGTTTCAGGACAACAACGATCGTATTGTTGAAGTGTTTTCACGCGAGTTTTTTGCGGAGCGCCAAGGCTGGGGCCATGAAGATGACTCCGCCATCTTCATTATGGGTCTCCCTCGCTCCGGCTCTACGCTCCTTGAGCAGATTCTTGCCAGCCATACGCTGGTTGAGGGCACGGCGGAGTTGCACTATCTTCTGCGTGGCGCTACCCAGTCAGGACTGAATCGGGCTGATGGCATACGTTATCCACAGGTCATGCATGAACTGGAGGCCCATCATATCCAGGGTATCGGGTTGGAATATGTCGAAAATACGCTGAAACACCGCACAGGAGCGCGCTATTTTACTGACAAAATGCCCAACAACTTCACAGCGATTGGCTTCCTGCACACTATTTTGCCTCGGGCCAAGGTGATTGATGCGCGCCGACACCCACTGGACAGTTGTCTGGGGACGTTCAAGCAGTTGTTTGCCAGTGGCCAGGTGTTTTCTTACTACCTTTATGATCTTGCGCACTACTACACGCAGTACGTGCGCATGATGGATCACTGGGAAAGTGTTCTGCCGGGGAAGGTGCTGACAGTGCACTATGAAGATACCGTCGCCGATCTTGAAACTCAGGCGCGACGGATTGCACAGCATTGCGACCTGACCTGGGAAGAGGGCATGCTGGCGTTTCATGAAAACAAACGCGCTGTGCGTACGGCAAGCTCAGAACAGGTGCGTCAGCCAATCTACGCGACGTCGGTGGCGCTGTGGCGACACTACGAAAACCAGCTTGAGGAGCTGATTGACTATCTGGAACCGGTATTAATGCATCTTCCGGAAGACCAGCGACCAGACATTTTGCGCAACTAGCCAGCAATGCTAAGCGGGCGCTTCGGGCCACGCGTAGGGCCATACGGCGAGGCCGTGAATGGCGTTGCGTATATCCATGGTCAGATTGAACATTTTCAGAGGACGTGGTTCTCTCAGATCGTAGAGGGTCACCGTAGACGGTGAAGAACCGGCGGCGACCCGGTGTTGGTCAATCGGGCACAAACCACGTCCAAATCCCTGGCGGGCAATATTGGATTCATCCAAGTCTGTGTGCGTCAGTTTGTG